>JAGLYY010000225.1 GCA_023131935.1 Spirochaetales bacterium
TGATTTTCGAGAGAAAAAAAATCGCAATATCCGCACTTTTTCAGACAGAAGGGGATATGAATATAGAGGGAAACCTGATTCAACGGAGAGAGGTTGATCATTTGGTCCTTTTATACAATAAAACCTCGGGCCAGATTTTCATAATCACCTTGCCCTTGAAGCTATCAAAGGAAACAGGTCCCCAGAGAAGTGAATCGCTGCTGCTCTGCCGATTGTCACCCAGGAGAAAAAACTGTCCCTCTTTCAATGTGAAGGGTTGGAGGTTCCCTGAGAAGGGATCCTCTTTCTGCCAGCCTTCGGGCAGCTCAAACCCTTCGATAGTGTATTGATGTTCAATGAAAGCAAGCTCGTGGTAATACTTATCGATGCCCTGTGGTTTGATGAAGAGTTGGTATTCTTCCATTTTAATTGTGTCCCCGGGCAACGCGAGGAGACGTTTTATCATAAGCCTGTTTTCCCAGGGATTTTCTTTTACGAGGGTCGCCTTGTTAAAGGTAAAAAAACGGATAAAGGGTTCAAGAATCCTCACATACCAGGGGGGTGGCTTGGACCCGGGGGGGTTGATAAGAACAAGATCTCCTCTCTCGGGAGGATGGATCTGAGGCAGGGAAAGGTCCATTTCCATCATGGACTTCCCATACACCAGGGGGCTTACCAGTACCTTGTCTCCGGGGTCCAAGGCAGGTTCCATGGAAGAGGAGGTTATTTTCAGCGGTACAAGTAAAAAGGTTGTAACGAACATATGCGCAAGAAAGAGTAAAAAGATGAAGAAGCCGGCTTTAAGAAGTTTTCTCCTTAAGGGATGAGGGTCCCTGTAGGAACGGTATCTGTAGCCGCGGTAGCGGGAACCTCTCATTGTTATTGTATAGCTCCAACTCTTCTTACGGGCCAATATTTGAACATCGCCTTGCCGAGGATTTTTGAAATTTCAACCGGTCCGAAGTATCGGCCATCGCGGCTGTTATCACGATTGTCCCCAAGAGGAAGAATCCAGCCGGGAGGGATGTACCAGCCCAGGTCTCTTTTCCTCCAATCACTTCCATAGCGCTCTTCAAAGGGACGAATTTCATAGAGGGTGCGGACATGTTCTTTTGTGCTTGCGTATCCATCCGCATTGGGGGATAAAACGTTCTGTGACAGCTTAAGATCCTCAGGGTCCGGGGTGATTTTCGCTAATGAATAAGCTGAGACCGCGATGCGCGCCTTTAATCCGGGGTAATCTTCTTTATCGAGATAACGCTGGGCCGGATAGTTATAACCTTTTAAGGCTTTAAACTCCGCTTCCGTCAGCCACCTGTCGAACCCTTCCGGCCGGATTTCCAGATCACCATATAGGAACCGTATCCTTTCTCCTCCGGAACCGATGGCCCGTTTAATAAGAAAGTGGGCCCGTGGATTACCGTGCTCGTCTTTATCGAGATCCACGAAGGAGAGGGTAAGCATATAGAGAACACGCTGAATAATATCAAATACAGGTCCTCTGGAAATATAATCGGGGTTTTCGAAAATGATAACTTCTGATTGATCAGGAGTTCTGAACCCATTGATCTTGCCGACACCCGGCAAGATTTCCGGACCGAAAATCATCTTGTTTACAAAGATTCTGTCCCGAACGAGGAGAGTTTTTTCCATCGATGAAGAGGGAATTTCATAGGCCTGAAAGAGGTATTGATTGATGAGCAGTACAACAGCGGCAGCCCACAGGAAAGCTTCAATCCAGTCAATTACGGGATGTTTCCGGTCCTGTTTCCATTTCTTTTTCAGCTTTCGACGTTTCCGCCAGGTAAGGTATTTTTCTGTTCCACTCTGCAGGTTCTGATATAACTTCTCCATGAAAACTTCCTCTTTCGATTCGCACCCTACCATAGAAGCACCCCCTGTGCAAGCTTACATTGACAATGGGAAACCTTAAACTTATACTGTTGTCCGCTATGAAGAAGAATAAGAAACACCTTACAACGATAGAAGATATTGAAAAGGCAGAGGTAAAACTTCCGGTTATTCTGGGACTCGAACCGGGGAAATATCTCGCGATATTGTATGCCTTTATTATCCTGCTCCTCCTTTTCCTGCTGCTGCTGTATCCGGGGCTGAAGAACCGGGGAAGCATGGTTACCTTTGAGACCCAGGTTCCCGGAGCCGCGGTTCTCGTGGATGGAAAACTTATCGGGGCTACCCCTGTTACCGCCTTTGTGGAAAAAGGTGAAAGAACCATTGAGGTGGTAAAACCTTATTTCAATCAGGTAACAAGTAAGGAGACCATTGGCGGGAGGCTTTTCGGAAGCCTCATTTTTCCACGGAAAAAGGTTATCTCGACCGATCTTACCCTTCAGGATCCCGCGGGTCTGCTGCAAGACGCCTATTACCAGTTTTCGGAGTGGGCAATGGTTGGAAAATTCAGGGAAAACTACCAGCCCCAGCCGGTCCTTACCTTAGCTGTTATGGATTTCTATCTTGGCGGAAACGGGGTAGATAAAGCTGAAGCTGAATCTTTTCTTCAGAACGCGTTAAGAAACATCACACATCCTGCTCTTCTTGAGGACTTCATTTTCGCTTACTATTATCACCAAAAAGACAAATTCCTGGCAAATCAGGATGAAATATTGCAGTATAGTATACAACTTGAGAAAGAACTTGAGGGTTTTGCTGATTTAAAGACTACCTTGGAAGGACAAACAAGCTTCCGGGGGCCGGGTATCACTGAACACAGCCCGGTCCTTCTGGGCAAATCCGTCATTAACAATCTCCTTTTCAATCACATTTCCGGCGGCACGTTTATTTTCAGGAATATCGATCCGCGGCTTGCTGAAAAGCCGGCCATTCTTGAGGTTAAAGATCTCTGGGTTCTTGATCGGGAAGTAACCTGCGATGAATTTAACAGGTTCCTTCATGATCATCCTGAATGGGCCGATACTGACGCGCTTGAGGCAAAGGGACTGGCAACGGAAGAGTACCTGAAATATGGAGGGGGTGATGAACCCAGAGCCTGGGTTTCCTGGTATGCTGCCGACGCTTACTGTAAATGGCTGGAAGAGAATCTTCCACCGGCTTTTAGCGGATACACGGTGCGATTACCTTCGGAAGAGGAATGGGAATGGATAGCAGGAGATAGCACTTTCGGGATATTCGGTATGCAGCATGCCCTGGCTGTTGGTGACAGGCCGGCAGACAAACTCGGTTTCCATGATCTTGCAGGCAACCTCTGGGAATGGAATGAAAACTGGTACCGGGCGGCAGAGCACTTTTTTCCCGCTTACGGAGATTCTACGGAAGATTGGGCCGGCACCGAAAAATCGATTCGCGGCGGTTCCTGGGCGAATAAAAGGGTAAATATATATCCGGGAATGCGCGCTTCCCAGCCACCGCAGTGGTGCACCCCCTTCATCGGGTTTCGGCCGGTACTGGTAAAGGAATAACCTGAGTGGCAGAAGATAAAAAAGACTCAAACAGAAAGGTCCTCGGAACGAACCGGAAAGCCTATCATCATTATTCCGTCGAAGAGACCCTTGAGTGCGGGATTGAACTCATCGGGACTGAGGTAAAATCGATAAAAAACAGCCGGTTTTCCTTTACCGATGCCTACGCCAGGTTAATACATAGTGAATTATGGCTAGTGAGTTTTCATGTATCCCCCTGGCCTTTCGAGACTATTCATAACCATGATCCGAACCGGAACCGGCGCCTTCTAGTGCATAAGGATGAGATAAAACGGCTCAAACGCAAGGTTGACGAAAAGGGCTTTACCCTTATTCCAATCCGGGTATATCTGAAACGGGGATTGGTGAAAATTGAACTTGGAATCTGCCGAGGAAAAAAGAACTACGATAAACGGCACGATATAAAAAAGAGGGATATGAAAATGGATGCCCAGCGGGAAATGAAGAATAGGCTGTAGGCTGTTAGGTGGAAGATGCTGCTTGAATAATTTGTTGTTATTGTAGTATATTGATAGTGACTCTTGAATTTGGGGGGTGCAAAGGTTTCGACTGGAGGATCGCACAGATTCAGGTTGCAGGTGGAGTTGTCAATCTCCTAAAAAATGGCAACCAATGTTAACTGCCAACGACGCAGATTACGCACTGGCAGCGTAAATAACGCAGCCACGGGTACCCGGGATGCCGTTCTGAAGCCCGGAATACCTGACACAAAACCAGGACTTACCGCTATTTGAGCCTGAGCTTTCAGCGGGACACTAAATCAGGATAAGGATGATTAAGGTCCGTCTTTTCACCATAATCATTTCGAAAAAACAAGAGGAGACTAAACCTGTAGACGCCGGAACCTTGCCCTTTAGGACGCGGGTTCGATTCCCGCCACCTCCAAAAAAGACCGATTGGAATTGCCGATCGGTCTTTTTTTATTTATCAACGGAATAATCTTAATAAATTACGATTTAAAACCAGGCAATTGGCATCTAATATTTCATTCTATCGGTGATATCCCATGAAATTGCGAATTGCATCCAGGAACAGGCTTCCATAGGTTTCCAGTTTAACCCTGCCTATGCCGCTAATCCGGAGAAAGCTCATCTTATTATCAGGCAGCTTTATACACATCTCCCGGAGGGTCTTATCTGAAAAGATCATGTACGGCGGCAGCCCTTTCTTCCGGGCAATCTCGAGTCTCAGATTTCTCAGGATATTGAAAAGAGCCTCATCACCCTTCTCGTATTCAGCTTCAACTTTCGATTTTCGTGTAGCATTCCTCTTCGCAACAGAGAAAGTATCCTTCCCAAACAGAACTCCATTTCCTTTTTCCGTTATCCGCAGTGCTCCGAAGCTCTCTTCATCCCTCAAAATGCAATCCTTCCCAAGGAGCTCATCGATCATTGCATGCCAGTGTTCTTTGGGCTCATCCTTTCCTACTCCATATGTGGAAAGCTGATCGTGACCGTATTGCCTGATTCGCTCGGTGTTTGCTCCCCTCACAATGTCGATGATGTAGTTGATTCCGAATCGCTCTCCTGTTCTTTTTATTGCTGAAAGGATCTTCTGGGCATCCACTGTACCGTCTACCAGCTCAATTTCATCATTACATGAATCACACATCCCGCAATTGCCTGAGAAGTCTTCATCGAAATAGGATAATAGCTGCTTTCTCCTACAGACACTTGTCTCGGCATAGGAGATCATTCTCGAAAGATTCTTTCGGGCGCGTTCCTGCACCAGCTCATCTTCAATATTTCGGATATGGTACTGTATTTTCCCAGCGTCACCTCGACTATAGAGGAGCAGGCAATGAGAAAGTTCACCGTCACGACCTGCACGTCCGGTTTCCTGATAATAGCTTTCAATGCTCTTTGGCAAATCCCCATGAATAACAAAGCGAATATTTGATTTATCAATGCCCATACCAAAGGCTATTGTTGCGACGATGATATCGATTTCGTCCTTTTTGAAGAGTTCCTGGTGATGCTTTCGTTCGGGATCGGAGAGCCCGGCATGATAAGGAAGTGAAGATATTCCATGCTCGCTGAGGTAGGAAGAGGTATTCTCCACAGCTTTGCGTGTTGTTCGATACACAATCCCGGATTTCCCGGGATGTTTCAGCACGAAATCAAGTATCTGCTGATTAACATTCGATTTTCGGGTGATACGGTAATACAGTTCTTTACGGTTAAATGAAGCCCTGACCCGTAATGGTGTCTTCAATCTCAGGCGAGTGATGATATCTTCCTGTACTTTCTTTGTTGCAGTAGCGGTAAATGCGGAAATTGGAACATTCGGGAATTTCTCGCGTAGCCTCGATAGTGACAGGTAATCAGGCCTAAAATCATGTCCCCATTCAGATATGCAGTGAGCTTCATCGATAGCAAACTGGCTCAGTTCCAATTCCTTTAGTTGATTGAAAAAATCACCCGTAGAAAGCCGTTCCGGGGCAATGTAGAGCAGTTTCAGCCTGCCATTCTTCAGCTGTGAGAATATATCCGCTGCTTCTTCACGGGATAAAGTACTGTTGATGAACCCTGCCCTGACACCATTCTCATGTGCCGCATCAACCTGGTCCTTCATAAGCGCAATAAGGGGACTTACTACAACTGTTATTCCCGGAAGCAGTGTTGCAGGAAGCTGATAGCAGAGCGACTTCCCTCCGCCTGTAGGCATTGCCGCGAAAACATCACAGCCCTGCAGGATTGAGGTTATGATATCTTCCTGGTTGGGCTTGAAATGAGAGAAACCGAAGGTGTTTTGAAGTGTTTTGCCAAGTTCTATACTCATTGGTTACCTATTAATACAATCCATGTTGTTATTATGCTTCATTCCTGTATCCTTTGTTTGTAGTATTGAATCTAATAAAATTATATCATTAGGACATTATAGCACTTTCTTGCGTTAATCAGGGTATTCAGATAGACTCATTATCACGCATTTTCAAAACCGGGGTAGATTATGTTGAATAGAAGAGGATAAGAAATGATTATTACCATACTCATCGCTTTGTTGGCACCCATTACCGTGTTCCTGGGGCTAATTGTATTTGGAAATGTAACACTTGTTTTTATAATGTTTCATGGATGTGTTTGTGTCGGAGTCCCTTTAATTGATCTGTTAATAATAAAAAAGAAAAACATAAAGGATATTTATCGATATATTGGTTTTGAAAACTTTAAAAAAAGTATTTTACCTGCTGTCATAATCGGAACAGTTTTTCTTATTAGCATTTATCTGTTTTTTACTATCCTTGAGAAAAGTGTTTTAGATATCAATCAGATAAATGAACTTTTAACACAATGGAATATCAACAATAAATATATTTATTTGTTTCTCTTTATGATGATTATCGCAAACTCATGTTTAGAAGAAACTTTCTGGCGGGGATACATTTTTAAAAGGTTGTCAACTACCGCAAAACCTCTTACCGTGATTATCCTTTCATCTGTTTTTTACTGCTCATATCATTTGATAACTACTGTCAATATTTTTTCAATTCCCATAGGAGCAGCTTTTACAACAGTAATCTTTTTTGCCGGAATATTCTGGGGATATATCAGATATAAGTATAAATCGATATACATCCCGATAATCAGCCATTTCCTGGCAGATCTTTCAATTATGCTGATCTACGTAAAGTATTTTGCATGATTTACACTGCCACACTCGTTACTCACCCTAATCGACGTTTCTTCTCCGACACCTCCAAAAACAAGACCGATCGGATCCGATCGGTCTTGTTTTATTTAAGAGAAAAACTCGAAGCTATCGCAATCTAAGGCGCAGTTCTACAGGATCATGGTCTGAACTGCGGTGAACAGTAGTTGGATC
>JAGLYY010000226.1 GCA_023131935.1 Spirochaetales bacterium
GGCCATAATGAGAACTGCTGGAAACGGTAGATTGCACTCCCCGCCCTTTTCTGATATGCTCTTTTCCATGAAACTGAATATCAATACAAGAGAAAACGGTGCTTGCCCGATATGTGTTTTTCATAACAAGTGCCGTATACAGAATGCGTTAAGCACCTCAGTGGAGGAGATTCATAAAGGGCATGAATTGGAAGTGGTAATTTACTCCTGCCCCCGGTTCAAGGAGAAGTTCTAAATCCATGTTCGGTAAACTCGCATCCATCGAAAAGCGCTATGAAGAGGTTGAGAAACTCATCTCTGACCCGGAAATCATGGAGGATATGAAGCTCTACCGGGAACGGATGCAGGAACATGCCCAGCTTCGGGAAACCATGGAAGAATACTCAAAGTACAAAGAGGTTACCCTGGAACTGGAAGAGGCCCGGGTCCTCCTTGAAGCTGAAAAAGATCCTGAGATGCTGGAAATGGCGAAAGAGGAGATTAAAGAGCTTCAATCGAGGCAGGAGAACATCATCACGAACCTCAAAGCTCTGCTTATCCCCAAAGACCCCCTGGATCTGAAGAATATTATCATGGAAATTCGCGCGGGAACCGGAGGAGATGAGGCAGCCCTCTTTGCTTCCGACCTGTACCGCATGTACTCCCGTTTCGCTGAAAACAAAAAATGGAAAATAGAGATTATCTCCTCCAATGAAATCAATCTTGGAGGTTTCAAGGAGATCATTTTTTCCATCTCCGGGAAAAATGTCTATGAAAACCTCAGGTATGAAAGCGGCGTTCACCGGGTCCAGCGGGTACCTGCTACGGAATCGGGTGGCCGGGTACACACCTCCGCGGTTACTGTCGCGGTACTTCCGGAAGCTGAAGAAACTGACATTCAAATCCGCCAGGAGGACCTGAAAATCGATGTCTACCGCTCATCGGGCCCCGGAGGCCAGAGTGTAAACACCACGGATTCGGCAGTAAGAATCACCCACCTGCCAACAAACCTCGTCGTAACCTGTCAGGACGAGAAATCTCAGATAAAGAACCGCGCGAAGGCTCTCCGTGTCCTTCGGTCCCGTCTCTATAAGCTGGAAGAACAAAAGAATCGGGCGGAGCGTGCCGCAACCCGGAAGAACCAGATTGGGTCCGGGGATCGTTCAGAACGAATTCGCACTTATAACTTCCCCCAGAACCGTATTACCGACCACCGGATCAATCTAACCCTTTATCACCTGGAAGCGGTTATGCAGGGTGATCTGTTTGAGGTCCTCGAAGCCCTGAAGCTGTCTGCCCGGGAAGAATACCTGAAATCACAAACAAAATGACCATCAGAGAGGCGTTGAGAGAGGGAACCGATCGGCTGCGGAGTGTAGAAACCCCCTTCCTTGATGTATCGGTACTTCTCGCCCATACGCTGGGTATATCAAAAGAGCAGCTTTTCGCTTCTTTCCCTGATGAAATTACGGGAAAAACTCTCAAACAGTACTGCATGTACCTGGAAAAACGGCTTTCAGGATACCCTGTTTCCTATATCCGGCACAGGAAAGAGTTTTTCGGTCTCGAGTTCTATGTTGATGAACGGGTGCTGGTACCGAGACCGGATACCGAAACTCTTGTTGAGCTCGCCCTCGACCTTAGCCGTACTCATAAAACCTGTCGAAGGGTCCATGATGTCTGCACCGGAACCGGATGTGTTGCTCTTTCTATAAAAAGTGCGATGCCGGAACTGGAAGTTTCCGCCTCAGATATCTCTGAAGACGCGGCGGAGGTATTTTTTCTCAACCGGAAAAAACTCGAAATCCCTGTTCCGTTTTCACTCTGCTCTCTTCTCGATGGAATAGAAAGCCCTTTAGATATTATTGTATCCAACCCCCCTTACCTGACAGACGGGGAAGTACAGCGGATGAAAGCAGGCAACTGGCCTGAACCTGCTCTTGCCCTGGCAGCAGGAGTTGATGGGTTGGATGTGATACGGAAGCTCATACCACAGGGGCTGGATTCTTTATGCAAAGACGGGTATCTTTGTATAGAAGCGGCATCCTGGCAGATGCCTGAAATTGGGAGGATATACAAGGAACATGGGTTCCGGAATATAACTCTGAAACGGGATCTCGGAAACCGGAACAGGGTTATCATAGGGCAAAAATAGTATGGAAACCCTGCTGAAAAGATTCGGAGAGAGACTCAACGAATATACTGAAAGAGAACGCACCTTTATTCTCGACGCTGCTCATTGGGCAAAGGAACAACATCAAGATCAGAAGAGGGCGAGCGGAGATCCTTTCTTCGTTCATCCCCTTCAAGTAGCAGAGATCCTCGTTAACATGAGGATGGACGCGGAAACCATCGTTGCTGCCCTGCTCCATGATATTCTCGAAGACACCAAAGTTACCAAAAAAGAGATGCAGGAACGTTTCGGCAAGGAGGTCCTCTCCCTCGTAAACGGTGTAACAAAGATTTCAGTCCTGAAATCAAAAAGTAAAAACGAACAGGAAACCGAAACCATACGGAAGATGCTATTCGCGATGACCAAAGATATTCGGGTCATCATCATCAAGCTGGCGGACAAACTTCACAACATGGGTACTCTTCAACATCTTAAACCGGAACGGCAGAAAGAGATTGCCTCCGAATGTCTCGATATCTATGCCCCCCTGGCTGGCAGGCTTGGTATTTCCTGGCTTAAAGCAGAATTAGAAGATCTCGCCCTGAAGCATCTCAACGCCGATGTCTACAGTTATATCAAAGAGTCCATGGCGGCCCGGAAGGAGGAACGGGAGGATTACCTCAAGGAAGTCGAACGGGCAATCCGGGATGCGTCGCTTGCTGAAGGTATTAAGATCCAGATTACCACCAGAGCGAAACACTTTTTCTCAATTTACAAGAAGATGAAAAAACGGAATAAAGAGATAGACTCGATTTACGATCTGTTAGGGATCAGGATCCTCTGCGATTCAGAAAGTGAGTGTTATACCATTCTGGGACTTGTCCATAAGCTCTGGCTCCCCATTGAAGGGAGATTCAAGGATTATATCGCCATGCCCAAGTCCAACCAGTACCGAAGCCTTCACACCACGGTTATGGGCTATAAGGGCAGACTCATTGAAATCCAGATACGGACCAGGCAGATGCACTGGACAGCTGAGTACGGAGTCGCGGCCCACTGGGCATATAAAAAAGGGCGGAACCCCGACAGGATCAAGCCTGAAGATCTTCTTATCATCAACAAGCTGAAAAGCTGGAACGGCAAACGTATCAGTTCCGGAGAATTCCTGGAAGAGATAAAACGGGAACTATTAAAGGACTCGATCTACGTCTTTACACCCAAGGGACACATCATCGAGCTCCCGAAACATGCAACGCCAATCGACTTTGCCTATCATATTCACACAGAGGTTGGAAACCACTGCATCGGCGCGAAAGCCGACGGATCAATCATCCCCTTGACTGCTGAATTGAAAAATACCCAAGTCATCGATATCATGACCTCCCGGAACGCTCACCCCCATTTAAATTGGCTTAAGTTCGTGAAAACCTCCCGTGCCCGGACAAAAATCCGGCAGTGGCTAAACCGGCATGATGATAACCTCATCATCGACCGCAATATCATCGCAAAAAAGAAAGCACCCCACCCACCGGAGGAACAAAAGCAGACTCCTCCACAGGAGGTCCCCCCTGAGGGTGAGCAGATCGTTAAACGGGTATATGATTCCTCCAAGGTTGTTTTCAAGATCGGGGGTGAAAAAAACATGCTCATCAGTATCGCCCGCTGCTGTAATCCTATAAGCGGGGATGCCATTATCGGCTATGTGTCCCGTGGCCGGGGGATCATTGTTCACAAAAAGAATTGTCCAAATCTCAAACATATCAACGATTTCAGCCACCGTAGTATCGAAGTGGAATGGGAGGCCGCAACCCCGAAAGCGACGAAGAGATTCAGGGTGACCGCGAAAATGACGGGAGACCTGTTTTCTGAAATTGAGGGCGCGATCAGGAAGTACAAGGGGCATCTCATCGAGGGAAGACTTGAAGAGAACGAACGGGGCAACCTGACAGGGTCATTTATTATGGAACTTGACAGGGGAGATGACTATAAAATGGTGATGAAAAGTATCCGGACGATTCCCTCGGTGCTGAATATCCAGTCAAGCTGACACCACCTCTTCCCCAAATCACTCCCGGAGCCAGAAAGCAAGCTCCTCATTAATTTCATCTTCCTCACCGGTATTCAGGACAAGAAGCCTGCGCAAGTGGGTCATTGATACAACATCAGCACCGGTAAATTTTAATCCATACCATGTTTCATGGTTATGAGCCACGATACAATCAAATTTCAATGTGATTTCAGAATTCGCGAGATAGAGAATAAGCCGGCAGGGATTTCCAAGGGAGGCGGGAAGCATCCCATCGAAGTGCAGAAGGACACCCTTTAGAGAAATATCAAGGAGAGTGCCTTCGAATACCCGGCCATCGATATCCACAGCCACACGGGCGTGAAATTGGACCCGTTTAAAATACCTCTTTTCATCCATAATACTTCCCTCTTGTAGCCTCTTACTAGACAATAGAACATCAACAAAAAAAAGTCCAATCAAACTTGCCAACCTGCAGGGTGGGAATTATACTGTGGGAAGCAGGAGGATCTTATATGAGAAAAGAAGAGATGAGCACTAAAACCCGTTTCCCCATTACTTTCAAAACAGGAAGTATTCTGTTGATTTCCTCGCTGTTTTTTTTCTCCCTCTATTGTTTGGGCCTGGTGCTTTTCAACAGGTCCCTTTTTTCCAATATCTCCGCACTTTCACTTATCGGAATGATAGGTATGGGAGTTTTCGCGCTCCTGCTAATGATTTTTTCCAGCGGCCTGGCTTTAAAGAAACTCATCGCGAACCGTATCCTTTCTCACATTTCTTATATAGAAAC
>JAGLYY010000227.1 GCA_023131935.1 Spirochaetales bacterium
CATGGATATGGTGAGCTTCATCATTTAAAACAACCAACTCATCTATATCCCTTACAATCTGACCTAAATCAACTTTAGAATCCGTGGTCTTGCCGGTTGGTCTTTTCCCGAGAAAATAATCCATTGTGTTTTCCGCGGCAAAACTGAGTTCAATGTCATCAGAGGAATATACCCTGTGGATATTGGTGAGAAAGATATTGCCGGTTTTTCTGACAATACTGACATCATCCTGAATATGAAGCGTCAGCTGAAAATCATCCTGCCAATTCTGGCCGTCATAGCCGTTGTCCGGTAAAATTGGATCTTCAAAGAATATCTTGAGACCATCAAAATCGTTTCGAATTCGATCAAGAACAATTATATTTGGTGTTATCAGAAGAAAATTACGGGCCAATTCAGAATCTTCTTCATATGATTTATGAAAATATGCCCACGCGAGTAACAGGCTCATCACTTTTGTCTTACCGCTGCCGGTAGCCATTTTTACAACTAATCGGCGCCACTGTTCCTCGAACATTCCGGCGGAAACAGCTTGTGATGAATCATAGCGAATCAGATCATATTTATCTTTGACTTTTACCACATCATACAGGTAGATAACCGTTTCAACTGCTTCCCTCTGAGCGTAATAGTAACGAAACGGTATCATTGTACCATCGGATTGCGGTAGAAGTTGTTCTGTTTTGAACCACCAATTGAGCAGAGAGATACTGGTGTTGCTTGCGCCTTTATACCCGGAAGCTCTCCATTCGTTAATCTCTTTTCTGAGGACATGAACCAGAGGCGGTAGAAGTTTTTCATAACTGGATTCACGAAGCGCTTCATCGGCAGGAAACCATCGTACTTCCGGTTTTAGTATGTCATAGGGTGATGATGGAAAATCCGGGTGTATTGCCATTACTTTCCTCCTTGAACATCAATTTTTCCCACTATCTTTTCCCTCCCACAGTAACTTCCACAATCCGCATGGTATCGTTGCCGAAGATGTCCACAACCTTGACGGCAATCTTGTACCTGCCGGGGGAGCATTCATGGAAAATGCTTATTAGTTCCAGAGCACGGTCTTTTTTAGTGCGGAAAGATTGCCATTCGTTCTCAAAAACGTAATCACCTGTCCAGCGTTCCTCAATTTCACCGGTTTCCTCGTTTGGAACCCGAATAATCTCCCGTTTGCTCTCAAAATTAAAGTCCACCGACCAGTAGTCGATCCAATCCGTCCATCTTTTCGTGAGGATTTCACGGTTTATGATTCCGTTTTTATCCTTGCTGACCTTTACAATCTGTCCATTGTCTACGGTAATCTTGTTCTTACCATTTTTCAGCCCTTCGGCCACATTATCAATGGTTTCCTGGGTGTAATACACGGAAAAGTCGGTTAGCTCCACCGCAACTCTGTTACCTTTGACATGGGGCTTGATTTCGATATAGCTCACATCGTGAAAAACCACCTGGTTCTTCTCTATAGCCCGGCGGTCAAAGACTTCCCGTGGTATGTATTTCGGTGCAATGTCGATGCCCTTTTTCTTTGCTTCATCAAGGATATTCGGGAAAAGCCCCATCTCAAACTCAAAGGCAAGAATATCCACCCGGGTTACATTGTTTTTCCGGCATTCGAGAATGATTTCTTCCACAAAGAGCCGTGTAACCGGCAGGTTGATGGGTCCGATAGCCACAAGACGCCCCGCTTTTTTCCCCTGAAAAGAAGGAAAGCCTTCCACCGCCTGGGCCTTGTAGGCATGGAGGATAAGCTCAGTGAAATTCTTTTCACGCTCTTCAATTTGACGCTGTTTTTCCTCTTCCCGCAGGTTTTCATTGATGCCGATGTAATGCTGGCGTTCGTATTTGCCCAAGTTTAGTACTTCAAAGGCCCGGAAATCCTTGCCGTCTTCCTTAATTTGCCGCTGCACCTGAATCATTCGTTTTCGTGTAGTGTGAATAGCAAACTTGCCGAGATCGGAGACAATCCATTTGCGGTTAAGTTTTTCCGCAACAGCGGCAAGTGTGCCGGAACCACAGAAGAAGTCAGCTACGATGTCTTTTTCGTTGGAAGATGCTTTGATGATGCGTTCAAGGAGGGCTTCCGGCTTTTGTGTGGGGTAATTAACACGTTCTTTAGCTACAGGGTTGACTGCTGGAATATCAGTCCAAAGATCTTGAAGTTTTACGCCTTTCATTTCATCAAGATACTGTTTGTATTGTATTCGCCCAGTTTTTTCTTTAGGAAAAATTAGCCGCCCTTCTTTATCCAATTGTTCCATTTTTTCTCGTGTCCATTTATACCCATTTGAATGTGGTAAATATCCTTTATACTCATAAATCAGATTAGGTCGATATCCTGGATTTCCTGTTGGTATCGGTATATAGTCTCGGCCATTTTGGTCTTTTCTAACTCGGTTTAGATACTTTTCCTCATAAGAATGATATTGCATATTAAAGATGTAATGTTGCGATTTGTTATACCAAAAAACTGTGTCATGCAATACTCCACGACGTTTGCTGGCAAGTCCGGTTGAAGTCGACCGTTTCCAAATAACTTCATTGATAAACTGATCCTTTCCAAATATTTCATCGAGTACTAATCTTATGTATCCACTAACTCGATTGTCACAATGCACATAAATACTGCCA
>JAGLYY010000228.1 GCA_023131935.1 Spirochaetales bacterium
ACGGTGGTTCCCGTTTTGATGATGAAGGGCCAGTCAGAGGCCTGACTCAGGAGAACCTCCCGGGCAGCCTGATTTAATGCCCGCACCTTCAGTCCATTTTCATCAGGGAACCGGGAGACAAGTTCGCTCATTCGATCAATGGCCTTGTGGATGTGCCGGTAGATCCAATCGTTGCTTCCATCTAACCAGACCTCAGAGTACCCATTATTGCCCCAACTCGAAAAAGACGGGGTACCCTCCGGATTCTGAGGAAATTTCTTTAGATAATCTGTCGGGGTAACCAGCTCAAGCCCATCCTGCCGCTGGTGTATCTTCCGGAAGAGCTGCTCCAGCCAGAGAGGACCTTCGAACCACCAATGTCCAAAGAGCTCCGCGTCATACGGACAAACGATAACCGGCGGACGATCCATGATGGTAGCAAGTTTATCTACCTGTTTCAGCCGGTTGTACAGGAAGTTCTCCGCGTGCTCCTCCGCTTTCTTCGCGGCTTTGGAAGGACGGTAAGGAAGCTTGTTGTCGGTTTTACCTGTAACCGAGTAATACTTAAACCCGGTATTTACCCTGATCTCACCATCATGGATATATGGACCAATGTAATCGACAGGAAGGTCAAATCCGATATCCCGGTAAAACTCCCTGTAGGAAGCGTCTCCCGGGTATCCTTCCTCAGCGGACCAGACCGCGTGGCTGGAAGGGATATCCCTGCCAAATGCGGCAACACCATTAGGGGTAACAACCGGGGCGTACACACCATAGGGAGATTTTTCCCCCGCAAAAAGAATTCCATGCGCGGCAGTAAAGAAATACTTAAGATTGTAGGATTTAAGTTGTTTCTCCAACCCCGGAAAATAGCCGCATTCAGGCAGCCAGAATCCTTCCGGCTCCCTCCCGAAAGCTCTTCCATGGAAGATGATTGCGGTCTGAATCTGAGCTTCTATGGTTTCCGGATAGTTTTCGTAGAGGGGCAGGAAACTGTGGGTCGCGGTGGTGGTAATAATTTCGAGGTAACCCTCTTTCTCAAGGCTCCGGAAACCCCGGAGGATATTATTACGATAAAGTTCCGTATAGTCCGTCAGGTTCTGCCGGAAGAGGTCGAGATACATCCGGGCTACAGGAGCGAAATCGGGATCATTTTTTGTCCGATCGACCTCCTTCTCTCCCAGTTCGATGAGCCGCTCGAGATGAACGATATATCGATTCTGTAAAAGCTCATCCCCAAGCATGGAAGCGAGGGTTGGGGAAATCGACAGGGTAATCCGAAAGGGGATATTGTCATCATTCAACCGGTTAAAAACCCTTAAAAGAGGGAGATAGGTTTCCGAAATTGCTTCAAAAAGCCAGTTTTCTTCGAGAAAGCACTCATACTCCGGATGCCGAACAAAGGGGAGATGCGCATGAAGCACAAAATTGAGGTAACCTTTCTTTTGCATGTTTTCTCTTTATCCTACCTTCCGTTACTTTTTCATTCGCTTAATCTGGGCATCTATCAGGGAAATGATCCGTTGGGGAATCGTGTCCCGAAAAGAGCCCCCTCCCGAACCAGGAATACCGTTTAAAAGGAAAAACTCACTCCCACAGTTCATTGTCGCTTCATCTTCGGAACAGAAGATCTCCTTTGGACTGGTAATGATATTCGACCGGCATAAAATCTTTTCCTTGGTTTCGGTCTGAAAAATCAGTTCGAGGGAGTAGCTCATCCCCTGTCTGGGCAGGTTGATGTACCAGTTCGAATCGTTGTTCTTGATCGGTATATCGAAATAATCCGCGTCAGGCCGGAAGGCAGGTTCATCAAGTTCATATACCCGCAGGTAAAGCTGATGCGGACTGAACTCATCCTGGATTATTGCGATGTCCGCTTCCTTCAGGTCCCAGTAGGCATAGGCCCATTCCGGATCCCGCAAAAGGAGTACAACCCGGGTTTCGTTATACAGTTCCGGAAGAGGATAATTGGTCTTTTCCTGGGCTTCCAGCTCCTCATCCCGAATTATGTCATACTTTTTTTCTTTGACCCTCATAGCAGTGTTGTTCAGATGCTGCCGCTCTGTTCGATCCTCTTCCATGGCCTCCAAAATCTGATCTATAAGTAACTCTTTTACAAGATCATGGGGGCTTTGAATACCTTCTCGGAGAGCAATTTCAAGCAAGGATTCGTGGGAGAGGGACTGAAGTCGTTCCTTCGTCATGAGTACCTCCGGGAATCTTAGTGGTATCCTAGGAAAAATCGTTCTATTGTGTCAAGCCCCGGCGGCAGTTTACAAAGAAGGATTTTTCCTCCACTATTGCAGAGATATGAAGAACCAGATAATAATCCATGGACATTTTTACCAACCCCCCCGTGAAAATCCCTGGACCGGTGTAATCCCCTTTCAGGAATCAGCGGCCCCTCATCATGACTGGAATAAGCGTATTACCAATGAGTGTTATGCTGCCAATTCCGCGTCCCGGCGCCTTTTCGCCGATGGAAGTATCAGGGATATCCTCAACAATTACGAATATATCTCCTTCAATTTTGGCCCTACGCTTTTTTCGTGGCTTGAAATTGAAGCGCCGTCAGTCTACCAGAGAATCCTTGACGCGGACAAAATCAGTATGACCAGGAACAATGGCCATGGAAACGCCATTGCCCAGGTGTATAACCACATTATTCTCCCTTTAGCATCTCCCCGGGATAGAAAAACTCAAGTCGGGTGGGGGCTTGAGGATTTCAAAACCCGTTTCAGGCGGGATGCCGAAGGGATCTGGCTTTCTGAAACAGCGGTAAACAATGATGTTCTTGACCTTCTCATCGCCGAGGGGCTCACCTTTGTAATTCTCTCCCCCTGGCAGGCACAAAGATTCCGGAAGGCAGACAGCAATGAATGGATAGACTTGGGTGACAAACCCATCGATCCGCGAAGGGCCTACAGGATAGAACGGAAAAACGGCAGTATCGCGGTCTTTTTTTATAACCACAATCTTGCCCACGGGATCTCATTCGATCATTACCTCCGAAACGCCGAGACCCTCTACGGCCGGATTATGACCCACCATAGCGATGAAGAGGGGACTTCCCTTATCTCTATCGCTACCGATGGTGAAATTTATGGCCACCATGAACCCTTCGGGGATATGTGCCTGGCGGAACTCATACGCAAAGTAGAAGGCTCTGAAGAACTTGAATGGTCAAATTTTGGTGCTTTTCTCGAAACCTATCCCCCGCGGCACATCGTTGAACTCAGGGAGGGGGAAGGAAACAGAGGGACAAGCTGGAGTTGTGTCCATGGGGTCAGCCGATGGTATAAAGACTGCGGCTGTACTACGGGTGGGAACCTGAAATGGAACCAGGGGTGGCGTACCCCTTTAAAGAACGCATTTGATAACCTGAATGAGGGACTCTGGAAGATCTTTACCCGGGAGGCTAAAAAGATTACAAACCACCACCCCGAAGAATTGCGGAACAGTTATATCGCTGTCATGGCAGGAAATGAGTCAATAAAGGAATTCGCGAAAAGGGTGGTAAAACCGGGGGTAAATCCTGACGAAATCGCCGGAAAACTTGGCAGATTGCTTGAGGGACA
>JAGLYY010000229.1 GCA_023131935.1 Spirochaetales bacterium
AAATTAAGACTAATATCAAAAAAATACCGCTTGTTGATATTTTTGAAAGAGCCTCCATTGTAAAAGATAAAAGCTGGACGCGCAAATTCCGGTTAGGCTATGAAAAAGATTCCCCCGCCCAATAGCCCATCTCGGACGGGGGACAGAGAGAAGAATATGAAGCGGGACCGTCTTCCCCTCTGGATCCCGCCGGAGGCGAACTTATGTCCGCTTCACGAGGAAGGGGTCCCGGATCATATGGTGTGAATTCAAAATGATCAGCTTCACCTGGGCTTCATGGTTGTTAGCGAAGAGGTAGGAAGCAACCTGAAACTGCTTCGGTGTGCTGATGTAGGCAAGCAGAGTTATATCGTCCCTGTTTCTAAAAACTGTTCCGCCGAAATCATCTACTACCTGGTTCCTGAGTCGTTCCGGAAGGGTCGAAAGCTGAAGGGCACAGGCAACGAATTCGTCGTGGTGGGGAGCTATCAAGGGATTTACCTGGTGGTTCAAGTGGTGGCAGAACTCGTGGAAGAGTATGGAAAAGAAAATGTCTTCGTCTCCCTTGGTCCCGAGGATAGCTTGTTCCTGGAAGATTGTGGAATCGAAGGGCATCATGAGGACGTATTGCTCTACAGTATTGTAGAGAGCGATGGTGTTCTCGAGAACTTTCTCCTCCCAATTGGCAGGGGTATCGAAGTACACTTCAGGAAGCTCGAGTTCGGGAAACTCGAAACCCATCTCCTTGTACCGTGAAAGGGCTAAGGCAAAGGCTCTCTCGGCTATCTCTTTCTCGAAGTCAGTTGCACCATCGCCGAAGCTCAATGAAAGTGATTCAAAGTTGCTTTCATCACTCCCGCTAATGGGAACACGGTCCCGTACCGGGTCACAGGTAAAATCGGAAACGAATTCCATCTTCTTGCAGAGGTGGCTTTCTGCTTCGTTGGTATTTCTGCCGTAGATTCTGATATCGAAACTCTCAAGGTCATTGTTGTCCTCGATGTAAAGGCTGCCGATCAGCTTGGGTACATCCGTACCATGAGCAGTGGCTATGAGTGAGGCTTTCCGGTTATTCTCAGGATTCACTGCACTCAGGCGGTATGCGGGAATATCACTTCCAGGGATCTGCACATAATCGAGCTTCTTCAGGTTGAAGATCTCAGCGTCCTTCGATCCTTTGGAGAGAATGAGCTCACCTTTCAGGAGATACACGAAGCGGGATTCGTATTCAAGGTTGGAAAGAACAATCTTCAACGAACCTGAAGCCTTCACTGTACTATCCAGGTTCTCCCGTTTCAACGGAGGAAGGCCAATCATACTGGATTTTCTGATCCGGCCGGTTTTCGAGTCAAAGAAGGAAAAGTATCCTCCGGCTATGTGAGTATAAATCTCCTCTTCAGGCACAAAAGATGGAGCTAAGAGGAGTTCCCGGACTTCCCTGCTTCCGCTATTGAGCTCGCTTACATCAACGATTGCAGCAGTTGAGAGTGATCCGGGAGTAAAAAGGGAACCTGTAATTTCAACTGAGGAAAAAATAATAAAAAGAACTGCACTTAAAATCTTCATCGTACGCCTCCGGACAATGGGGGATGGGCTTAGATCCCCCGGGATATGTCCTAAAGGCTACGAAGCAGTCGCTACAGGATTGTCACGGCAGGCGTTACAGGAAGCGTTACAGATGTTTTTTTTTGATTTTTTTGATTTTTTTCTGAGTGCCCCAAAGATTATGGGGATTAAAGGGATACTAGTTGTGGTGGTTTGGCGATGAAAACAGTATAAATTGCCTTGTCTATTTTATATTAAACAACTGGGGGTGAAGATCAGAAAGAGTTCAATCCAAAGAACGGCAATTGGCCCCACACCGGGCCCGGGGTTCTCGGAGTCTTTTCTATGACGTGAGGGATTGCCTTATATCAATTCCCCTTCAACCGGTGGTATCTTCTGGAACCTGATTGATTTTAGGATTCACTATAAAATCGGTGAGCAGTAGGGTCATTACCCGGACCCGAACTGCTTTCTTGAGCTGTTTGCTGGCGGATACGAGAAGAATCCATCAGGATTTTCGAACTCAGAGTACAATAGACTGCTTGAAAGGGCGAGCAGGATGCCTGCCGGAGAGAAACGCCTGGATGTGCTGAGAAAGGCCGAAGAAATCCTCATCAATGATGATATGGTTATAATACCCCTCTACTACTACATGAACGCGCACTGTATCGATACCGAAATCTGGGGCGGTTGGAATGAAAACGTCATGGATGTGCATCCCTGGAAATGGATATACCGGAAGTAGAACTATCTTTTACCAGGCCCTTCGCGAGTCGCTTGATCCAGATCAACTTCGTCCCGAGCGTCCCTGATTGAAGAAAACTTTCCCCGGGGTTGCTGGCGGCCTATTGGTTGCATTCCTTCCACCCCGGACTTCTTTGTGTTCCAGTGAACGACCACCTGCATAGCTGCAAGAGATATTTTCGCAAGAGCGAAAAATCGTAGGTGGCTTTCTTTTGTATTAAAAAGATTAAAGGATGAAATAATACAATAAGATATTTTTGTCTAAATCGGGTTGCCGGAGGCCTTTAACCTCCACCCCCACACCACCCTGCATGCAGGCCCGCATAGAGCGGTTCATTTCATGAAGCAAACGAAACTCAGCTACTATGCCTTGCCATCGGTCAACAGTTGGTATATAATGTTCACTATAAGTGGTTACCTGTATGGGACTTTCACCCCATAACCCTACCTCCCTGTCGGGCGTACCAAATCGCTGGAGCAGTTATCGCTTAGTCACGGTTTTTTCACCTCCCCCACTCCAGGGAAATGCCTTTTCTGGATTGCAAAAACACGTGTTAAGCCAGGTGCACCGGGTACGCTATGCAGCTCAGCACTGCGTTAAACCGCCCGCAGGGCGGGGGAGAGAAAATTAACAGTCGTCAACTGATAGCAAATATGCTATCATTATATAATGAATAAAGATATTTTAAAAACCCTAAGAATGTAAAGTTCATTGACTCACTCACTTTGTGTGAGAAATACTTTGGAAAACCAAGAGTATCCGACAGTCATCATATATTTAAAACGCCATGGAAGGGTGATCCAAGGATAAATATACAATATTTAAAAATGAATTGATAAAAAGTATAACTTAAATTCTTAGATAATTGTATAACAAGTTCAGGTTGGTACACAATGCAGGCTAAAGATATATATGGCAGAAGAAATTTTAGAAGGATATAAAATGAGAAAAAAGAAATATACTGTAATTGGCGCGGGAAGCGGAGGATTGGTAACTGCAGGACATATTTTTCTAAAAGGATACGAGGTTTCTTTATATAATAGATCTGAGGAGCGGATTAAATATATTAAAGACCATGATTATACAATACAGTTTGGTGATAAATCGGATAAAATCAGGTTAAATCATGTGGGCAATAATCTTTCGGAGGCTGTATATCGTAGTGATGTAATAATTATTGTAATAACTGCAAACGGACATAGTGATATTGCTGAAAAAATTGCTCCTTATCTGGAAGATGGTCAAATAATTTTACTTGTACCCGGAAGAACGTTGGGCGCTTTGTTGTTTAGCCAAACATTGAA
>JAGLYY010000023.1 GCA_023131935.1 Spirochaetales bacterium
ATTCTCTATCCCCTTCAACAGTACCGAAGCAAGTCTGCTTGAGATACTGGGAAGTAAAACACCAATTGTATTGGTATGCTTATTCACCAATCCTCTGGCAATTGCGTTGGGTTTATATCCTATTTCCTGAATTACATCCAGCACTGTTTGCCTTGTTTTCACGGTATATCCGGGCAGTCCATTTATTATTCTGGAAACAGTAGCTGTTGATACTCCGGCTTTTTTTGCCACATCGTTAATTGTCGGTCTCATCCTGATATTAAACCTTTTCCTACTCCATACCACGTAAGCGCTTACGTAAATACATTATTGCAGACAAAAAATGATCTGTCAACAAAAATCTTCACCGTAAAGAAGGATATATGCATCTTTATCCTTTCCACACAAATCATGTACACTCACACGGTATGGAAGGAAAGAGATATATTCTACTGCTAAATGATAGTCTCAAAAGGGATTTCCTCTCCCTCCCGGAAAAAGAGAAGAAACGTCTCATGGAGAAAATCGAATTCCTTGAAAACGGGATTTGGGATACCGGGGTAAGGGTGAAAAAGCTGAAGGGAGTATCAGGGAAGGTAATATTCGAGGCAAGACTTTCCAGGGGTGACAGAATAATATTTACCCTCGGAAGAAGCGGCCCCCGGACCGTTGTATATATCTGGGGAGTGATCCACCATGACGATATTAGCAGGACCGCCCGGAAAATCATCCCTGAAAACGCCCCTTTCCTGGATTTTGAACCTCTGACTGATGAGAACTACCCCGACCTGCTCTTTGATGATCTTCCTGAGAAGTTTTTTACCCAGGAATCGATTGAGGAAAAATCCTCCGAAGATTATGGTCCGCAAAAATGGCTTTTTCTTGATGATAATGAATGGAAACGGCTGCTCTTAAAAACAAACCCGGACAATTTTGAGATTTTTCTCTTTCTTACCCAACAACAGATGGAGGTGCTTGAAAGAAAACCGCCTCTTCTGTTGTCAGGAACAGCGGGAAGCGGGAAAACCACCATATCGGTGTACTATCTTCTTCGAAATGAATTTAAGGACAGAAAGAGGCTTTTTCTTACCTGCAGTTCCTATCTTAAACAGTTTTCCGAAAACATCTACCGGGGACTGGTAGTAAATTCTCAGTTCGAGGACTCGAGGGGGGATACCGATTTTTATATCTTCCGCGATCTCCTCAAGGAAATAAATGACGCCTCAGGAATTTTTTTCGATCCAAAGAAGGAGGTTGGATTAAAGGAGTTCACCGCCATTTTCGAAAAACACGCGCTTTCGAAAAAATATGACGCGGAGCTTGTCTGGGAGGAAATCCGCTCCATAATAAAGGGAGCAAATCCTCCCATAAGTCTGAAAAAATACAAAGAATTGGTTATCGGCTATCTTAAAAACAGAATTTCGCGCTCACAACTGCAGGACCTGAAGGATTCGCTTTTGGAACTTAAGAACTTTGAGTTTATTACTAAAATCGAAAGAATTGCGACCAGAAAAACTAACTATTCAGATTATGAATCTTTTATTCAGGATCTGAGACCCATTGAGGAAATTACCGAAACAGCTATCCCCCATATTTTACAAGAGATTCTCCGGATACTGGAAAAGAGATCCAACCGTTTTGACTCAGCTCTTCTGACATTGAATGAATATTTGAATCTCGGACGGAAGCGGGCCCCTAACTTCCTCTACAACAGGGAAGAAATCTATACCATCGCGGAGTACTACCAGGAAAAGCTGGAGGAAGAAAAACGTTATGATGAGATTGATTTATGTAAGCACGCGATCTGTCATCTTGATCAATCCGGAAACAGTTTTTCCTGGGACCTGGTAGTATGTGATGAGGCACAGGACTTCTCAGACATACAGATCTCGTTAATATTCAGGCTGACCCGGTCTTTCAATAACATCGTATTTGCCGGGGACCCCAAGCAGATCATTAATCCAAGCGGATTTCGCTGGGAGGAGGTGAAAAACAGATTCTATGAGCGGGGTGTTCCTGTTCCGAACGTTTTTCATCTAAACCTGAACTTTCGTTGCGTTGGGAGTATTGTAAAACTTTCAAATGCCCTCCTCGATCTGAAACAACAGATCATAGGAATTTCAGGATATGAACAGAAGGAAGATTGGAAATTTAACGGAAGACCCCCATTTCTTATTCACGGGATAAACGAGGGGAAGGTCCTGGAAAGTGTCCGACTGACCGGAGCTGGGAGAATCATCCTTGTACGGAGCGAGGGAGAGAAGAGGAAACTTAAAAAAGCCCTTGGGACGGAGCTGATTTTTACCATCAATGAGGCAAAAGGACTTGAGTTTGATACTGTCTTCCTCTGGAAATTCTCTTCCGACAGAAAATCATCCGACCTCTGGAGAAGAATTTTGGGGGGTCATTATCTCGAACCGGCCCATCACCCCCATATCCGGCACGAGATAAATCTCCTCTATGTGGCCGTTACAAGGGCAAGGAATACTCTGATAATCTACGACGGAAACCATCCCTCCGATGTTTGGAAAATAGATCTTCTGCAAAGATTTATATTCAGCACGGAAGGAAGACAAGTCCTTTCCGAAATATGGAAACGTGTATCCTCACCGGGGGAGTGGGAGAGCCAGGGGCATTATTTTTTTAACAGAGAACATTATAGAGCCGCGGTTGAGTGTTTCAAGAACGCCGGGAACGACAAGATGTCGGAGCTAAGCAGAGCCCACATCCTCGTTTCAGAGAAGCGTTATCTTGAAGCAGCTGAACTCTTCTACCTGTACAATCAGAAAAAAAAGGCGGCAGAAAATTTCGAACTGGGGGAAGCCTTTGACAAAGCCCTGTCGATATGGAAGGAGTTAAAGGAGGGGAAAAGGAAATTTTTATGTGAAATTCATCTCCTCGAAAACAACGGTGCCTACGGCCAGGCAGCGGAAAGATGGCTTAAATTAATGAACTATAAAAACGCTATCAGGGCCTGGGAGCGCGCGGGAGAAAACCGGAAGATTGGCGACTACTATTACTCACGTAAAGACTATAAACCCGCAGCGGAAAACTTTGAGAAAGCGAAGGCATATAAATCCGCCGCGCTATGCTTCAAGAAACTGAAAGAATATAGAAAAGCCGCGGACATGTATTTTAAGGGGACCGATTATGGTGAGGCGGCTCCTTTGTACAAGAAACTGAAAGATGACGACCGGCTCCTCACCTGCTACCGGAAGTTGAAAGATTACTCAAATACCGCGCTGTTCTATGAAAAGAGAAAGGATTATGACTCAGCAATCGAAGAGTTCAGAAAATTCATCTCTGTTTCTGAAGAGAACAGGAATAACCTTCTTGACGCGGCCGATGCCTTTCAAACACCACACTCTCAGATAAAAGCGGCTGTGCGCTATTCCGCCCTCTCTCTCCATGAGAAGTCCGCCCCCATCTTTTTAAAGAAGGGACACTTCGAGCTCGCGTACGAATCATACAGCAGTACAGGAAATTATTTAAAGGCGGGGGAATGTAAATACAAGCTTGGAGAATATTATGAAGCAGTTGAGGAGTTGGAAAAGTCGGAATCGGAAGAATGTCTCAAAATGGCTGATGCCGCCCTTGAAGCCTACATATATCCCGGAGGGATGTATGACAGGAAACGGGCAGAAAAATTGTTCGGAGAAGCAGAATCTCAATTTCGTAAAAAATCTTTCAATAAAGCCCTTATACGGTACACCGCGATAAATCATCCGGAAGGAGTTTTCAAGACATACCTGAAAATTGACCGCGATGAAGAAGCCCTCCGTTATCTCATGAGAAACGAGGAATATGATTACGCGGGAAAATTTGTTAATGAGAAGCAGAATCTCAATATATCGGTGCGGTTTTTAACTGAAATCAGCGAAAACAGGGATGGCAGATCGATATGGGATTTGGACGAAAACAGTGAGGAAGAGGTTGTCATCACGCTCTTCCACCATTTACTAAAAAAAGGAAAGAACAATGAGATGATCAAATTGATTCACAAGTATCTTTCCACCTTTTACTCTTTTTATTTTATTAAAGACCTCCCGGATAAGCTGATTGATCTTGTTCTGGAAACGAAACACTACAATACAATAATCAAAATGGTAACAACCGAATCTTATTCAATTGATAACGATATGGAGAGATTCAACTCTTTCCTGAACAGACTGACATCCGAGGCTGAAATGGAGAATGACAATGCCCTTAAGGCATGCAGTTGTTTTCTAACTGACAGGGAACGCTATGAGAATATAGTAGCAGGGATAGAGATAAACATGAGCAATTATAAACTTTTTGCGGTGTGCAATAAGTATTATTTGAAAGCAGTTGATCTCCTTATTAAAGAAAATGACAGAACGGAAGCGGCAATGATATGCAGGATGATGAAAAACTTCAAACGTTCTGCTGAAATCGAAGAGGAATCGGGAGATATAAAAGGCGCCGCGCAAATATACAGGGACCACAAATATTATGAAGATGCCCTTCGCTGTTATGAAAGCATAAATGATGAAGCAGGGAAAGCCAGAGTCTACGAACGGATGAAGGATTATGACAGGGCACTGGAGATATGGAACAAGCTTGGAAAGACCCGCGAGGTCAATCGTCTCCTGAAGAAAAAGGAAAAGCAAGCCGCGAAAAAGGCTCAGTTGAATCTTTTTTGAAATCCCCGGGGTGTGAGAAAACATTTTTCCGGTTATTTCTTATATGTAAAACAGTGCATTGATTTTATTAGTATGAGCTGATACAATTGATACACAATATTAATATTTATTTGTAAGGAGTCAAATAATGCCAAGAGGAAGACCACGGAAGAATCCTGAACCAACTGTTGCCGAAGAACCTAAAAAAAGAGGGAGACCGCCGAAAAATACAGAACCAACTGTAGCGGAGGCTCCTAAGAAAAGAGGAAGAAAAGAAACGTCAGAAACCGGTCCTGTTATCCCTTCCGCGCTTGAAAAGAAATATGAAAAACTTATGAAACAGGAATTGAAGCATACAGAAGCTCAAATCAAGCAACTATTGAAACACCGGTCCTTTCTGATGAAGGAACTTTGTATTCCTGAAGAGGAATAATTTATTAAGCACATTCTGTACAGGATGTGCTTTCATATTCAATACTTCAGGCAATGCGATATTGTCATGATTTATTTTTCAACCTCATCTCAAAATTCTCTGTGTGTTCTGTGGCTTCTTACTTCAAATGAGAAGAATTTGCCACAGAGCACTGAGGAAGAATGGAGCAGGGTTTTGGTAATCTACCCCTCCGGATCGAAATCCGAAGAATTTCACCGGATGGCTTCCGACCCGGAATATTCGTGGACATTCGTGGTTCCATACCGGTTTATCCGGAACGATAAGGTGTTCATTCAGTTAAAACGAACTCCATAATCTGCTTTGCCTCTATTCCCTGGGGTGTATTTTTATCTGATCTGGAATCTTTGTAGTATAACAGATAGTATTTATCTTTCTTAATCTCTTCAGGGGAACGATATTTCATTAAGTTAAGAAGGCTTCTGAACTCTCTTTTCTCATTTTCATCATTAAGGTCTACGCAAACCTGGTAGCAGTGGTAATGTCTTCCATAGGTAACAACAAAATCGACCTCCTGACCTTTCTCATTCTTTAGAAAAAAAACTGCAGAAGCACCATATTTTTCAATCAGATGAGTATATATGAGATTCTCAAGTCTTCGGGATTCCAGACAGAGATGTGTAAATAGATTATCTGACAGATAATACTTTCTTTGACTGCGGAAAATATTTCCGGTCTTCCACTGATACTTATCAACCTTCCCTAACAGAAATACATTATTAAGATACGACAGGAAGATACTGACAGTTTTATCATCAATTCCCATGACAGTACTCAATTTAGCGGCACTGACAATAGAACCGGGGTTTTTTGCTATATAAAGGAATAGATTTTGTATAATATCAGGCTTTTGTATTCGATATCTGCCTATGATATCTTTTAATACAATTTTTTCAATAAGTGATTGGCGGTAGTTCTCTTTCTGCCTGCCGGAAAGTGTGAATGTTTCACAAAATCCCCCTGATTCCAGATAAGTTTCAAACATACGGCTAAGCTCTGTTTTTTGCTCATTAATAGAAAACAGATCCAGCAGCCCGTAACCATGGAAATCCAGGAATTCATTAAAGGTAAAAGGCTGGAGCTGGTATTCCAATACCCTTCCTCCTATGACCGTACTTAGTTCGCTGGATAAAAGCTTACTGTTTGATCCTGTGATATAAATATCATCATCCTGAGAATCATAGACAGTCCTGACAAACTTCTCCCACCCGGGAATATTTTGTATTTCATCAAAAAAAAGATAAAGACGGTACTCCGGATCAGATTTCAACTTAAAAGTGTCATAGATATCTCTAAGAGATGGCAAATTCAAATCATTACTGAGTCTGTCGTTCTCAAAATTAATGAATAGCAGGTTTCTTTTCGGAACCTCTATTGAGAGTTTCTGATACAATCTTTTCAGGATAAACGATTTGCCTGACCGGCGTATCCCTGTAATTACTTTTATAGGCTTTTTCTCCAGAAGATTTTCTGAAAGAGTTTTTTCTAGTTTCCTCGTTACAATATTTTCTGCTTGGTAAGCTGCACTTTCCTGAATAATGATTACAATATCGCTATAGGCTATCATCCTTATATTCTATTCCATAAAGCAGAAAAAGTCAAATTCGCGGAATGGTTTCCGGGAAAAAGCGTGAAATCTCGGAATATAATCCGCCTTTTCCCTGCATTAATTATATTTCAGATTCCGTGAACCGGCAAGAAAAGAAAAATTCAAAATAGGAAATTCGACCTATATACAGAATTTGCTTAGAGAACTTAAATTATAATCAACTTGTTGTTCTCATTTTCGCGGGTGGAGGTATCAGGCTGTGAAATTTGTAAAAGTATTTCTAATTCTTCTATTTTTGCATGCAGTTTTTGTATCCGGAGATGAAATTGGTGAGATTTCCTTTTCCATCACCCCCGGCGGGGTTATACTGCTGGGAGAAAGCACTTCATACTTCAAAACTGGAGCAGGAGTGCGTCTTTCAGTAGATCTTAGGTTAAATTCGCTTCCCCTGTTCTTTCTAAAGCTGGATTCTTCCTATGCTTACATTCCTATACTGACGCTGGATGGGGTATCCGTCTATTCGGCATCTGCCGGAGTTGGTATCAATTTCAATCCTCTGGAAAGATTATATCTGGCAGTCTATGGGACAGGAGGTTATTTTTACAGCTTCGTAACCGACGGCAGCGGATCGGAGGGGGGAACATCTCGCTAAAAGGTGGATTATCAGTATCCTATGCCATTTCTCCCGCTTTCAGCCTATTAGGGGATGTGTATTATCTTTACAATTTATATCTCTATCAGGGATTAGGATTCTCGCTTGGTGCTTCATATAGCCTGCCTGTAAGCAGGAAAGAAAGAACCATGGATGCTCTTCCGGCAAGGCCTGAACCACTGGGAGAAACAACGATAAAACGGACGGGAAAGGGCCTGGAGATAAGCTCTATTGAGTTAAACAGAATTTTTCCCGTACTTTTCAAACACTACGATGATAATCCGGTAGGACAGGTGGTTATTTACAATAATGAATATTCTCCTGTAACAAACATCTCTTTGAGTTTTTTTGTGGAACGATACATGGATAATCCTAAAGAATGTGCAGTACCGCAGAGAGTGAACAGCAAAGAAGAAATAGAAATTGATCTTTTTGCACTATTCTCTGACTCTGTACTTGAAATTACGGAAGATACAAAGGTTTCTGCAAAACTGACCCTCGGGTATACACTAAAGGGTAAAACCTATGTAATTGAATATACTGAATCACTGGAACTATACGACCGCAATGCAACTACCTGGGACGATAACAGAAAAGCCGCTGCATTTGTAACCGCGAAAGATCCGGCAGTACTGGAATTCTCTAAAAGAGTTGCCGGATGGACCAAGGATACCGGAAGCAGGGCGGTAAACAGCAACCTGAGTATGGCTATCGGCCTCCACGAAGCCCTGAGGCTCTATGGGATAAGCTATGTAGTGGATCCGAAAACACCTTTTTCGGAATTCTCTAAAGATAAATTCTTAGTTGATTTTCTGCAGTTTCCACGGCAGACTCTTAACTATACTGCAGGAGACTGCGATGATCTTTCCATCCTCTACTGCGCTCTTTTAGAGTCCGTAGGCATAGAAACTGCGTTCATAACCATACCCGGGCATATCTTTATGGCACTATCCCTGGACATGGAACCCGATTCTGCCAGGAAGAGCTTTCTCAGGCCTGACGACCTGATATACATTGATGGTAAGACCTGGCTTCCTGTAGAGATTACCATGATAAAGGAAAACTTCTTACAGGCCTGGGAAGCAGGAGCTAAAATGTGGCGGGAAAATGCCGCAAGAAATCAGGCAGAGCTGTTTCCAATGCACGATTCCTGGAGCGTATACAAACCGGTCGGACTGCCCGGAACTGCTTCCGTTTCAATGCCTGACAGATTGGAAGTGATAAATGCCTTCCAGTCAGAATTAATCCGTTTTATCGACAGGGAAATATATCCACAGGTTTCAAGGCTCCAGGCACAGATAAGACAGAACAACAATGAGCCGAAGTTCGTAAACAGACTTGGAGTGCTCTATGCCAGATATGGCTTATACGACAAGGCTGTTGTTCAGTTTGAAAAAATACTCAAAAATACTGAATACGTTCCCGCCCTTGTCAATATGGGGAATATCCGCTTTCTAAATAAAGATATGGGGGGAGCGCTGCAATACTATCAGCGGGCGTCCATAAAAGAACCTGATAATCCCAAGGTACTCCTGTCCATTGCCCGTGCCAGCCATGAGCTGGAAAACTACGGGACAGTCAGGGAATACTATGAGAAATTGAAACTCCTTGACCCGGAACTGGCCGAACAGTTTGCATATCTGGGCCTGCGTGGAGAAGAAGCTTCCAGGGCAGCTGAGATAAGCGAAGTAACGGAGGTGGTAGTATGGGACGAAGAGTAGATACAATAAAACTTATAACAGCTGTACTGGCAGCTCTTGTCTTCATAGTTTTTTCCGGATGTTCGGTTGATATGCTGGATTATATTCAGAAGAAGATGATTGCAGATGGTACAGCTCCGACCTACACCGTAACCTACGACGGCAACGGTTCAGACGGCGGGACAGTACCGACGGACAGTAATAACTACGTGGAAAGCACAACTGTTACTGTTGCAGGTGCCGGGACGATGACCCGAACAGATTATACCTTTATCAGCTGGAACACAGCGTCAGATGGTAGTGGAGATAGTCGTCCTTCCGGAACCACATTTCCAATGCCTTCCAGCGATATGACACTATATGCTCAGTGGCTGTACGATTTTTCCGGCATCTCTTACCGCGATATGGTCTCCGTCCCCGGCGGTACCTTTACACAGGAAGATACATCTTCAAACAGTTTTTCTCACACCATCTCAGCTTTTCAGATGGCTAAGTACGAGGTTACCTACGAACTGTGGTACACGGTACATAATTGGGCAATCTCCGACGGCTACAACTTTGAATATCCGGGACGTGAGGGACATGATGGTGACATAATTTATCCTGCAGGAGCGCCTCCGACTTCAGCGAAGTATGAACCTGTAACTGTGATCAACTGGCGGGATGCTATTGTGTGGTGTAATGCCTACAGCGAGATGGCTGGGTACACGCCTGTGTATGAGAACGGAAGCGGGCAGGTAATCAAGGACTCACGAGACAGCAATGGAACAGAGTGTGATGGAGCCGTTCCTGACTGGAACAATAACGGCTACAGGCTGCCCACGGAAGGGGAATGGCAGTATGCGGCGAGTTATATAGATGGGACAAACTGGACGCCATACAACTATGCCAGTGGAGCATCAACTTTTTACAAGGATACAGCTGATACTAATCCAAGCAATGGAGTAGTGGATAGCAAAGACGCCACTGATGATGTGGCTGTATATGGTGATTATTGGGATGGCTCAAGCTATCAGCCAACCGGAGTGGATAAAACAGCTGATGTGGGAACAAAGACAGCCAATCAGCTTGGCATACTCGATATGTCGGGGAACATATGGGAATGGTGCTGGGACTGGTACGTAAGCTATCCAGCAGGACCTGAGACTGACTATCCCGGACCAGGGAGCGGCTCCTACCGCGTGCTACGGATCGGAAGCTGGTACTTTGGCGCCGGCTTCCTGCAAGTTGGCTTCCGGTACCTCTACACTCCGGACTACGATCAATTCTCCATAGGCTTCCGTCTTTCGAGAAGTGGTGACTAAAACGGTTTCACCGTTTTAGTCAAATTGATAATTAATAATGAAGAATGAACAATTATCGAAATATTTTTATGTTCAAAACTCACTTTTTAAAAGTGAGTTTTGTCTTTCTGTAGTATTAAAGTATGATGAAAGAAAACATACTGAA
>JAGLYY010000230.1 GCA_023131935.1 Spirochaetales bacterium
GAATCCCAACTTCCGCCTTTGGGTGACCATATAGTATACCCTTCTGCACCAACCTTTAAGTTCCCAAGTTTCTCAAGGGATTCTTGGAGTTGCTCTAGTTTTGATTTCTCATCTGGAAATTCTGCTTCAAAGTCTGTTTGGAATGCCCGCTTAGAAATACCTCCTTTGGGTTCTTCGTTATACTGCAACCAATGAAGCTGTTCTTTATAAGGGAGATGTGCAAGGTACACGGCATAAGTGTGAACCTGGTTGTACTTGTTAATATCATAAGTCTGTAAATACCAACCGCCTCTACAGGAAATGGTACGTTCTGTTAAATCATACTTGTCAGGATTGTTTTTGTATTTGTCCAAAACTTCAGCTTTAAAAAAGAGGGGGCTAGTTTCAAATGGTAGATCACTTTTAGTGAAATAATTGGCGAAGTTGACAGGATCAAGAGAGTAGTCTTTGAGAACCTTGCGGTTTTTCCAATCGTGCACTATACATTTAATGTATTTTTTCTCTTCTTCCTCTTCATCATCGCGGATTCTCCAAGAAAGCAACTGTTCCTTAGGTGTTTTGGGTCTTTCAATCTGAGCTCCTCTGAAGTCAATATATTCGTCGTCACATATTCTAATCTCAAATTTAGCTTCATACTCTGTTGGCTCAAACTGTTCGGTAATACACGAATTAAACGAAGGGAAATCCGTGTTGTAACGATTGAATTCAGAATAGCGAACTAAAACCCACTTGCCGAGATAAAGCAGTTTGTCTAGCGTGGTTCTCCTGATTAATATCAGATTGACTGTGTGGTGATTTATAATTTTTATCTTTTCGATTTCCTCACCAAGCTCATTAAGAACGCAATAGGAATTTCTTCTTGAAGACCAGTGTAGATCTAATGGATGCGTAACCAGTTGGTGAAACTCGTAGTAGTGTTCTTTTCCTTCGGGATTTCCGTAGTAGTATCGATGGAAAAACAACGGTATGTCTGATTTGTGGAAATCTTCATAGCTTCCCCAACAGGGCTCAAGCCAATGCTCGTCGCCACTCATAACATGGTCGTAGGCTGCTGAAGATTGGCTGAAGCTGAAGTTTGGCAGACTTTCCTTGAGGGAATCAATGCGCCCTTCAGGACAAAGCATAGGGTAAATCCAGTACCCACTGCCAGGCCCTAAAGTGGAGCAATGGAGAACTATCCATCCATCAAACTCTGAGAATATGAATTCCCAGTTGCGTGACCGCATAGCTCTCTCTCCGGGCGATTCTTTATGTGAATTACAAACTTCCTGTATCCTATTTATGATGCTTTGAAAAATTGGTTCTAACAATGATCACTCCACCTTTATTTTCGACGCTATTCTGTCATTTACACCTAACATTGCTTTTTATCTTTATTCTATTATTTCTCACTCGTATATAAATATAAATAACCGCAGTTTTTTGGCATATCTCTTAAGACTATCGAGACTTGAAAAATCTTTCAGCTCATGCCCTACGTTTTTTTGTTAGATAAAACAGGTGGTAACCATCCTTCTTTGCCATTAAAATCCCTTACGGCGCGCCGTCACCATGGATCCTGCATAAGTTGTAACCATTTTCGACACAGCTTTTTCCTAGATAAGATAACGGTGGGGTTAAGCTGCGGTGCGGTTTCACCGCGTCCGCTGGAGTGATTTGTTATGTGCATGGCCAGAATTGGCCACCACAACTGCAATCATAATTCTTTTTCATCCCGTCTTTACTAACGGTAACACTTATCAACTGACCAACCCGAGCGCCGCAACGGTCACATTTCCAAGGGCCGGGATGAAACGCCCGATCCCTACTCCTCCGAAGTTGGTCTTTTTCTGAAAGCGTAAGCTGCCGCTTCTCAGACCCTTGGCGAATCCACGCACGGCCATTGTATTCGTGGTATGGCACACTTCGAGGTCTTTCTGCACTGAGCAGAAGTAGCTGTTTACCTTCGAGTTCTTCCACCCAGATTTCCGCATGCAGTGGAGGATCAAAGCCGCCTCTGATAGCTTGGGATAAGGAACGCTGAGCCGTGTCGAGATTCCCTGACTCAATGCCACAGATCGTACCGTTCGGTTCCACGCCAAAAACGACAGTACCTCGTGCGCCCTCGGCATTCACCATAGCGCAAAGGGCTTCGAGGGCTTCACGTCGCAGGCTGAGAGACTTCTTGAACTCTGTTGTTTGGCCCTCGCCATTCGCCAGAAGATCCCTGAGTTTCATCGTTCTTCTCTCTCATCATTGCACATAACGCTCGGGATCAGCGGCGAG
>JAGLYY010000231.1 GCA_023131935.1 Spirochaetales bacterium
TTATTCTTGCCGCATCAGGAGGAAGGGTAAAAGAGATTGGTTTTTTTCCTGAGGGGCGTGGCCACTATCTTATTATCGATCATGGCTCAGGGTTCACTACATATTACGGTCAATTGAAAACGAAACCGGAATTGAGAGAAGGTGATACTGTCGAGCAGGGTCAACAAATTGGACTTCTTGGCAACAGTGGATTTTCCACCGGACCTCATCTTCATTTCGAAATTAGATATAATGATAGACCCCTGGATCCAGAACCATTTCTCGATATCGGGAAGACGCTATAGATTGGAGAAAATCACAAACGGAAGTACGGCGCTATCTTCTATAGCGCTGTACACCTTTCCGGCCAGGTGTGGTGCTTTGTTAGATTGTTTCCTTATTCCTTAATATTTGTATAGATTTTAGTACTTCGCTTTTTTCGAGAAGTTGATTCGTGATATACTTATGCAGCACTGTATTGATTAAAGTCTGGTAAGGTATACCGTCATTAGCTGCTTTTTCTTTTAACTTTTCCAGGTCATACTCAGCTATACGCAGACTTATTGCCTTATTCTTTTTTGCCTTTGCGATTATCGATTCTATCCGTTTTCTTTTCTCATCTGATACTGGTACTAAATTATCAATATCATTTTCAATTTTTCTTTCTTCATTAGTAAGATTATTCATCATTCCCTCCATATCTATTATGGAATTTTCTACTGGGGAAGGCTGTTTTCAATACGATCCTTTCCTTATCATCAATAAGGAAAGGTACTGCCCATGTATAATCATTTATTCTCATTATGAAATATAACTGGTTGTCTCGTGCAGGGTTTTCAATAATATCAATATAGAACCCATCTAATATCATTCCAGATATCTCTTCAAAGGATATCGAGCGGTTGACTTGCAACCATTCATTTTTCCCTTCATCCCAGATAATTTCCATTATCTATAATATAATGATATGTATATACATTGTCAACGATGAATAATTACGAATTTATTTCTTTTATGACACACATATCACTAATCGCAATACTGACCCCCAAGGGCATGACCACTATCTTGTTATCGATCATGGGGCAGGGTTAACTACATATTACGATCTATTGTGATAGTAGAACGTTAACACCTTGATTTAGTAATTCTGTTCAGATGATGCTTTTTATCATAAAATGTATGGATATCTTTGCAGATATAATAAGTAATGGAGACGTGCATGAATAATACGTTGGTTCGAAAAAAAATTCCAATGCTCATCAAAAGGCTGGTTTTTATCTCAATGATAATCAGCTGCATCACTTTCACTTCCTGTGTGAGTTTATCACCTGAATCAGTGGTGCAAACAACTACCGAGCCGGTTCTAAAAGACAGCTATCCCGGGGAAAAAGATGGAAAACTGTTTCTCTGGAAACTGACGCAGGGGCCGGTTACCATGCACATTCTCGGTTCTGTGCACCTGGGAGAGGCTGATTTCTATCCCCTGGACAACAAAATCACCCAGGCGTTTGTCAATTCGGACGTGCTGGTTGCCGAGGTCAACTATTTCGAGATCAATATGTTAGAAGTTCAGAGCTACATGCAGACAGAAGGCGGTCTCGATGATAATTCGGTAATCGACGATTATCTGCCGCCCGAAGAGATGGAGATTCTCCATGGTATTCTGAATCACTATGGCATTCCTTATGAAACTGTGAAGCACCTCAAGCCCTGGCTTATAGAAACCACTATTGCCCTGATGAGTATGATGGAATTGAATATCGATCCCTCTTTCGGTATCGATATTCACCTGAGTAACGAAGCCCGTCAGGCAGGGATTGATATTTTTGGACTCGAAACCGGTATAGAGCAGATTGAATTCCTGAACACAATTCCTCTCGATGTGCAGGTATACTCATTAATGGAAACATTGCGGGATTTCGAATCGGTTGCTGTGCAGATAGAAGAGCTGATATCCTACTGGCAGAGCGGAGATGTACAGAGCATGGAAGATCTCATAGCGGGAGAATTATTTTCTATCCCTCAGGGTAAAGTATACTACCAGGAATTACTCGTCAACCGTAATATAAACTGGATGGATGTGCTTCTCTCCATGTGTTCCGAATTCGAAAAAATGAACGGTGGGAACATCTTCATTGTTGTCGGTTCAGGTCATCTCGTAGGACCTGATAACCTGATAGATTTACTTCGCAGCAAAGGCTTCGAAGCGCTAAGGTACTGAAACAGATGAGGTTCTTGCATTGAATGTTGTATTTGATCTCGGGGGAGTTGTCCTTTCGTGGGACCCGGTGAAGGTGGCCGCGCAGGTGTGTGAGGACCCCGGGGAAAAGGAAAAATTATATACCGTGTTTCTCAGCCATCCGGACTGGCTTGAGCTTGATCGGGGTGTCTTAAACAGGGATGCAGCGATTACCAGGGGCGCCGATCGGATGGGGATTTCCAGGAAGAAGATAAGTGATTTTCTCGGAAGGGTCCCTTCATCCCTCGTTTCTATTGAGGACACAATTGAACTGGTACGACAGGTGAAGAAAGCGGGACATAAGCTTTTTATTTTATCGAATATGCATACGGCATCGATTGATTATCTTGAGAAGCGGTACTCCTTTTTTGATCTTTTCGATGGCCAGGTTATTTCCTGCCGTATTCAGATGGTAAAGCCGGAAGCTGAGATTTACCAATATCTGCTTGAAGAACATAATCTTGAAGCGGAAAATACTGTTTTTATTGATGACAC
>JAGLYY010000232.1 GCA_023131935.1 Spirochaetales bacterium
TTTCTATAGAGATAGCTTTCTGATTATCCCACAGATTTCAGTGATGTCCTGTTTCGAAATCCCAAGATTTGTTACCATTCGTACCGATTTTTGTCCTTTCGGCGAGCAGTGGATCCCCTGTTTTTTTAAAGCCTCCACAATAACTTTCGCCGGATGTTTTTCTGTCCGGAAGATGATGATGTTGGTTTCCACCTCTTTGGGATCAACCCCCGCCCAGGTAACCTCCTGGAGGGCTTTCGCGATGTCTCCGGCATTCTGGTGGTCTTCGGCCAGCCTTTCCACATTATTTTCCAGGGCATAGATCCCCGCCGCCGCGATGATTCCAGCCTGCCTCATACCGCCCCCGAGCATCTTCCTGATCCTCCTCGCTTCGGCGATAAATTTAGTATCACCGCAGAGCATGCTTCCAACAGGGGCCCCCAGCCCCTTCGAAAGACAAAAGGTTATGGTATCTACGAAGGAGCAGATCTTTCTAACCGTGATCTCTGTAGCTATTGCAGCGTTGAAAACGCGGGCGCCGTCGAGATGAACCTTCAATCCATTTTTCCTCGCGAAATCGGCAACTCCCTTCAATTCCATCTGTGTGTAGCAGGTTCCGCCGGCCATATTGTGAGTATTCTCCACTGACACCATGGAAACCCGGGGCATGTAATAGAAATCGGGCCGGAGTTTTTCTTCCAGAAACCGGGGCTCGAGGATCCCCCGTTTTCCCGGCACCGGTACCGGTGTAACCCCCGCTATTGTGGCTGCGGAGTCCAGTTCGTAGTGTAAGATATGGGAGAGCTCGTGGGTCAGGACCTCATTGCCTCTCCCCCCGTTTATATACAGTGGTATGAGGTTTCCCATGGATCCGGAGGTGACGAAAAGGGCATCCCGTTTCCCTGTTATCTTGGCGGTCAATTCTTCAAGCCGGTTAACAGTAGGGTCCTCGCCGTATACATCGTCACCGACATCGGCTTTTACTATTGCCTTTCTCATTCCACTGCAGGGAAGGGTGAGGGTATCGCTTCTTAAGTCGTAGGGTTTCATTATATGTAAACTCCTTACAATTTTAACGTTGTTTTTTTGTTTTCACTGTAACACAGATTACTCTGCAAGCAATTATAATTATAACCCATCTGACTCACTTACTTCGACCGGTTCCAGCAGAAACTTCCGACTTAAAATGGCTCTTATATGAATAAACTGTCAAATTATGGCAAATAATGGTATGCAATTTTGCTGGACACTAAAAACTATGTGTATTACTATACACATAGGTGGGTGAAAAATGCGAACAAACATAGTTCTTGATGACCAGTTAGTCGATGAAGCCTTTCATTATTCTGACAACATAAAAACAAAAAGAGAGCTCATCGAGACTGCTTTACGGGAGTATGTGAAAAACAGGAAAAGGAAAGATCTACGTGATCTAAAGGGACAGATCCTTTTTGATGAAGAGTATGATTATAAGGCAATGAGGACAAAGGAGTGATTCTTGTCGATACATCCGTTTTGATTGACTATTTTAAAGGCCAAGAGAACCTGGCGACTGAAAAGTTTCAGGAAATCCTGGAGCTTTCCATTCCTTTTGGTATAAACAGCATGATTTTTCAGGAGGTGCTTCAAGGAGCACGAAATCAAGCTGAATTCAATAAACTGAAGGAGTATCTGGAAACATTGGATTTCTATGAACTTACAAAGGGTCGTAGTTCTTATGAGGAAGCGGTGTATATGAATTTTCTTTGCCGTCGGTCCGGAGTTACTGTAAGAAGTACCATTGATCTTTTAATAGCGCAAACGGCAATAGAACATGGAGTGCCGTTGTTGCATAATGATGACGATTTTACCCATATTGCAGCCGTAATAAAGGAGCTTATGATCTACTCCTGAACTGCTCTTCGAAAGGTTAGGTGTAAGGGAATACTGAACTACAGACCCCGTAAACAGGAAACTTACTGTTTTTATACTGGAAGCGGTGTTCATAAGCTTGATTTCCAGACATATTTAAAGTAACACTTTAAATATGTATATCAAGAGGGCTTTATCCGCCCCTCTACTCCGGCTTCGGTTGCCCTCCGCCGGCCGGGGCGGGCCGCTCTTTCGCTACCCCCTCTTTTGGCCCCTTGTTTGATATTCCGAACACCTTGCGCAGATCGATATTCAGATCAGGAAAAAGATTAAAGGATGGCGAGCTTGTTGCATCGTATATAAAAGGTTTCCCATAGTGGCCGTTTTCTAAAATGTACTTCCAGACAATCTTATCGATGGGGTGGATAATCCAGTATTCCTTAACACCGCGTCTTTCATAGAGACTTAATTTTTTAATCTGGTCCCTTACAGCGCTTGATGGAGATATGATCTCAATAACAATATCCGGAGGGCCGGTACATCCTTTTTCACTAAGTTTTGAAAGATCACAGATAATTAAGATATCCGGTTGGACAATGGTACTTGTTTCATCCTCCGATTCTCCTTTTTCCGGAAGGAAAACGTCGAAGGGAGCAGTAAAGACCTTACAGGGTTTTTCATCCAGGAAATTATATATCTGAGAAAAGAGTGCACCGGATATATCCTGATGTGTCATTCCCGGAGCCGGACTCATATTGTAGGCTTTTCCATCTATCAGTTCCCAACGTTCCTCCACGGGCCAGTTTCTGTACTGGGCGTAGGTGAAATGGTCTTTTTGTGTTTCTTTCGGTATCGGCATTACTTTTCTCCTGTACCTGTATACATAGTACCATATCCCGGAGAGGAAATGAAGTGGATAAGTTTGCACTGCCGGTGGTTTTAAGGACGATTATATAACATTTCCAGTAGGCTGTATTCTTTGATAATGGCCGGGTGTTTCTTTCCCGATCCTTCCGGTATAGAATATAGAAAAGTTCAAAAAGC
>JAGLYY010000233.1 GCA_023131935.1 Spirochaetales bacterium
GTATCCTTGTAATACCCTTAGAAAGCGGTTTCGTGCTAGTGAATACCTGCCAAAACCCCTTAATAATTCAGACCCATAAGCTTTGGGGCACTCTATATTCTTTACAAGAACTGAATGTGCTCTGACGATTCGAAAGAAATCAAATGCCTTTACCGGTACAAAGTCCATTTTAACCGGGTGCTTGATTTTTTATGTAAAGGTGCTATCATTGGGTATAACCATACTTGATTTTCTGCAGCAGTGAAAAATTGGTAAAGGTGTGTTAAAATGAAAAAGTCACTCTTCATCAGATCTCCGTTGTTATTAATTGCGGTTCTCACCCTGTTCATCTTCTCTTGTCAAAACCCTATAAGTATTGATCTCTCCGGGGATACTGACCTGCAGGCCGAAGGGGAAGCCTATACATTTACCGATCCCGTGAGCAATACGGTAGTCTTTGTTGACAGTACCGGGAAGCAGACAGTTATTCAGTCTGAAGAGGGGGGGAGACAGGTTTTCTGCGAAGAAGTAATTGATTTTGTAGTTTTTGAAGCCGGGAAATCCATGTCCAGGAGCGCCGGGGATGGAGCTCCAGGGATGATCGCCATGATTCTCGGGCGCCGTGATAATGGCCGGCCGGGGCTGTGGGTTATTTACAGCAACCGCAGCGTGAAGCCTGTCTTGTATGAGGATGGGTTGGAAACCTCGGAGCTTCTCGAGATCGCGGGAAATAGGCGTCCCATTTTCTGGCACTTCGGGTGGAATTATGAAGCCCTGAAATTGAGTCCCGACGGGAAAATAATTATCGGCTATGCTGAACATAAGGAAGGGATCGACTGGCATAAATTCAGCATAGAACCCGGCACCACCGTAGGGGTTTACTGGTCGGTGATTGAGAAAAAAGATGGGAGAATCCGGCTCGCACGGGCCAGGGTGATCGGCATCCGTGACCGGCAGTGGCGGAAGAATCTGTTTTCCGGTGTTGACAAGTCTCTTTACCGGCATACTCACAGATGGATGTGGGCACTTCGGCTGTTTTTCGCGGGGTGGTATGATCAATATTTAACCATGCCTGAAGATTTTCTCCTTTCCGAAACTGAAGGTGAATACCGGATTAGCGGGACTGATCAGGAGGGGGAGGCTGCCATTGCCACCCTGACCGCGAAGAGGGTGCTGAGCATTGAAAAGGCCCCGGATGAGCCGGATGAGAATCAGCCGCCTTATCCGGTAACAGCACCTTTTACTTTCAGAAGTTATACTGAGGATTCTGGCTTAAAGACATTTCAGTTGGAGATTGAGGAACAGGGTGGTTTGGCTGATCCGGATGGTGATGTTGTTTATTTCAAATCATCTCTACTTCCCTCTTGGATAACACTGGATGAGAATACAGGTATAGTCACAGTTGATACAGTGGATTCCCATAGTTCCGAAGAATTCTCCTTCTGGAGTGAAGATGAACATGGAGCTGATACCAGCGAGTCTCCTTTTAAGATAACAATTTCGGTTATATTCGGTTAACAGATATGAAGGCATCTACATAAGGAGATGCCGTTTTTATTTTAGTGGAACTTAATTATCACTATCCCAAAATATTAAAATACTGGAACTCAAGACCTCTATGGTCTATATTGAATATTGATATCTATTGGCATTGTGGGGAGTTAGATGAAAAGTAAAAATCCATGTTTGTTAATATCCATACTCGTGATTTTACTGGCTGTAACCGGGATCCTTTCTGCTCAAACAAGCAGGATACCTGCTGACTTAAATAACTGGTTGTCAAGCGCCTCAACAGTAGGTGCTGGAGACAGGGATCAGATAAATGTGGTTTTCTTTGAAATACCGGATACTGTCTCTTCTACCCTTTACTTTGCCATCAACCACCCCGGAATAACCGGAGTATCACCAGATCAAAATACAGCAGCAGCAGGACAGGATACTGTCTTTACCCTTATAGGGGGAGCCGGTGCCCTGAGTCATCAGGAATCCAGACAGATTGAATACAGTACCGGATCTCCATACCAGGGAACCCAGCTTGGCCAGATGTCGTATATCGATACTACTACAGGTTGGGTTTATTTCCCTGGCGTTTCACCTTCCCAGGGAGAACACATAGGTAACAAGTATTATTTTAAGGTGGTTGTTGAGATCCTGGGTGGAGGGTACAAGAATAGTTACCAAATGGATATCTCTCTAATTAACAGCGGTAATCCCACACAAATTTCGGATGCAAATTCTTTCTGCTATGCATGGAATATAGCTCTAATGAACGGCGGAGCAGACTGGGACATATTCCCTTTTGTACCTACAGGCACGGTTAATGACTATGTAGTGGTTTCACTCTATGACTACGATCAGATTGATGCCGGTGATATTACAGGCACTGTATATAATAAAACGGATCAAGTTACACCTCTTCCTCCACTTGCAGACATCTCCGACAGCGGTGAGGTTGCTAACACCAGTTATCAGGTTGCAGCCGGAGAAGATACTGGCACCTGGAAGGTAGTTTCTAATGAAGGGAATTTAATTGTCTATATAAATACCTCCGAGTTTTATGTTTGGCTCCGACCTATTGCATCAGGTCCAGTCAATGACCGTGTAACATATCCTACCACCGAAGAAATATTGCGTTCCTATTCAGCAAATGTAACAGTCGGAACCGCAGACCATATTGCCCTGGCCGTAGAGGATGGAATTGCCATTGATGACGGTGCAGATATTGAGACTATTACCATGCAGGTTGTTGATTTATCAGGAACCCCGCAGCCGTATAAAATGAAAGTATGGGTTGATATAAGCGGCTCGGGCGAAGTAATTGAGGTAAATGATATAGTGGTTGCTGCTTTCTCAGCTGGGTATGTAGATATGGACACTCATGGACTTGCAACCATCGGTATACGTGATGCAGCTACTGAAACAGTTGATGTAACGATTATAACCAACGGTAACACTGCTCCGGGTCTTGATGCAGCAGAATGGGATACCTCTGCGACTCACGACACGGTACAAGTGGATTTCCAGGCTAACCCGCTACCGACCATGTCATCGGCTCAAAATACAAGTTTTACAGAAGGAAACGTTGCTGCGGTTGTTCTGCCTGATATTACAATAACGGAAGTTGGGCCTACCAGTATTACTACAGGACAGGATATCCTTATCCGTATTCCTGCAGTATCTGCAGTAAATGTTGATTTCTCAGCTACCATTCCAACATTTGCCGGAGATATCGGATCCAGCGCTACCTCTTTTGATGATACTGATCATTTAAGAATCACACCTGCTGCAAATTTCAATGCAGGTAATACCATGATCATACAGGGGCTTGAACTTGCAATCGGAGCGGTTGAGACCTCCTTTTATCTGGAGATGTCTTTTGATGGTGGGACAACATATAATGTCATAGATGACAAGATAATTATCATTCAGGATAACAATACCACATATACATGGACAGGAGCAACGAATGCCAACTGGAACCTTGCCGCCAACTGGGATCCAGCTACCGTTCCTAATGGAGCGGGAGATAATGCAATAATACCAGACGTAACCAACCAGCCTGTACTGGATGTGATTGTAACACTCAATAATCTCTCCATATCGAACTCTGCTACCATGGATTTAAGCGGATTTAACCTGACAGTAGGCGGTACTTTCGATAATGACGGCACACTTCTGCTACAGGGGACTGAGGTTACTGTTACACTGACCATGGATACCGATTCAGGGCTGGTACTGTATTACGGCAACGCCGGTTCAGTCGGATTGGCCGCCGGATA
>JAGLYY010000234.1 GCA_023131935.1 Spirochaetales bacterium
AATTCCAGTTTCGATGTCACTTTTTCAAGCTGCTTCAGGGTAAATGAGTTAAAAAGAATTTCACTTAACAGGTCATCATCTTCAGACAATAACCCTTCGGCAATATCCCTGTGCTTTTTAAATGTGGTTCCGGGCACGGCTTCTTTTTTCATGCAAGCGCAAAATACCAGGGTAGACACAAATGGAAGTGATAATGAATATGCCATAATTTCATCATGGGAATCAAATGAATAATGGAAAATACTGATATGTCTTTCTGAGAAAAAGTCATTAAAGAAATCCGCGCCTTTTTCTGATGACTCTTTGATAATGACTGCACTTTCCTTACTGAGAGACTGCATATTGCCAAATGTAGGTCCAAACATGGGATGAATTGAAACAAATTCTCTCCCTGCAGTCATGTAAAATTCCTGCAAACCTGATTTAACAGATGCCATATCTGCAATAATACAATTTTCCGGAATAAACTCCATCAGTTCTCCAAATACCTGGATTGTTTGTTTTAAAGGCACTGCATTGATAAGCAGTTCAGGTTTAAATTCACTGATATCAGCTTTATCTATCAACACATTGTACAGGGGGTTTTTAAGCTTTCCCTGCTCTTTTTCCAATAAAGCCAACTCATGGCTATCCTTCATCAATTCTTTTGTCAGCCATGCACCCATATGACCGATCCCTACAATACAGATTCTCATTGTTCCCCCCTTATAGCATACACGAAATATCATATTAATAAAAAAAATCCCTAACGGACTTAACCCTTTCGGTATTTCACGATACTATTCACCTGATTATATACGTTCTTATACATAAGAACAGCAGGGTGCGGTATGAAAAAGCAGAACTGGATTATCTATAAATTCGGAGGGAGCAGCGTAGCTGATCCCGATTGTTTCAGAAGGGTCGCGCAGCTTACCCTGGGAAACGGGAAGGGGGGACACAACTGCGGGCCTCAGTCCCCATCGCCCACGGTTACCGGAGTTACAGGAGTTATCGGAGTTGTAGTTTCCGCAATCTTCGGGATGACAGACCGTTTATTGAACATGATAGATCTGACTGTTGGGCAGGATGAGAATTATCCGGATCATCTGAAGCTGATCACCGCTGAACATCTGAAAATAATCGATTCTCTCTTTACCGGCGGAATGGAACGGGAGGACCTGAAATCTGTTATTGAAACAGATCAGAACGATATTCTCGATATACTCCGGGCGGTTTACCTGAGCAGATACTGTTCCTCCTGGGTCAAGGCGCTGTTAATCGGTTACGGTGAAATCTGGTCTTCCCGCATTCTGGCAGCCCTGATTCAGCGGGAGGTGCCCGCAACCAGGTGGGGAGATTCAAGACAGATTATTGCCTTGAAAAATGACAGGGGCAGCCCGATTGTCAACTGGGATCTGTCTTCGAAGAATTTCCAGGATTTCATTGACGCAAACCCGGGGGATATATATGTTTTCCCCGGATTCATTGCAAGAGATGTGAAAAAGCGGCCTGCAACTCTAGGGAGAAACGGCAGCGATTATTCAGCATCTATCTTCGCCCTCCTTGCCGGAGCTTCCTCCATTACCATATGGAGCGATGTTGAGGGGGTTCTGAGCGCCGACCCGGCCCGTGTACCTGAGCCTCTCCTACTCGAGACCTTGTCCTACCAGGAAGCGATGGAGCTTGCCTTTTTCGGAGCAACCATTATTCATCCCCGGGCCATTTCTCCAGCAATCGCTAAGAAGATACCGATCTGGATCAGAAGCACCTTTAAGCCGGAAGCAGGGGGAACCTGCATACGCTCAATTGATCCGGATGATGATTCAAAGGCACGGCAGCGCACCGTAAAAGGGTTTTCCACCATCGACGGCATCGCCCTCATCAATCTTGAAGGCAGGGGGATGATAGGCGTGCCGGGTATCGCCGAAAGGGTGTTTGCCGCCATGCACCGGTCCAATATTTCGGTGATTTTCATCTCCCAGGCAAGCTCGGAACACTCCATCTGCTTTGCTCTGCCGGAGGAAGATGCCGACCGGGCAAGGGAGATACTGGAGGCTGAATTCACCTTTGAAATTCAGAAAGGCTCCGTTCAGTCCTTTGAAGTTTCCCGGGACCTAAGCATAATCGCGGTTGTGGGAGACGGGATGGTCAGGAAAACCGGTGTGGCTGCCACTTTCTTCGGCGCCCTGGGAAAAGCCGGAGTTAACGTCCGTGCAATTGCCCAGGGATCATCTGAACGGAATATCTCCGCGGTTATCAATACCGCTGATGCCACCCGGGCGCTTCGGGCTGCCCATGCCGGGTTTTTCCTTTCCAACCAGACCCTTTCGGTTGGGATTATCGGCCACGGAATAATCGGAGGGGCACTTATTGAGCAGCTTCGGGAGCAGAGGGAAGTGCTGCGGGACAAATTCAGTATTGATCTGAGGGTCCGGGGGATATGCAATTCCAGGAAAATGATCCTTCGGGAAAACCTGGACCTCTCGAGCTGGCGTCAGGCATTAACAGAGGAGGGGGAAAAAACAGATATTGAAACTTTCGCCTCCTTCATCAAAGCTGATCACATCCCCAATGCCGTTATCATAGACTGTACAGCCGAGGAGGCGGTGGCTGCACAGTATCCGAAATGGCTCGAGCAGAAGATCAGCGTAATCACCCCGAACAAGAAGGCAGGGGCCGGGCCATTGGATACCTACCGTAGAATAATGCAGCTGGGCCGGAAGATGAATGCTCACTTCCTCTACGAAGCCACGGTAGGTGCCGGGCTCCCGGTCATCACTACTCTACGGGATTTGATACAGACTGGAGACCAAATACTCCGCATAGAAGGGGTTCTTTCAGGGACCCTGTCGTACATCTTCAACGGCATATCCGGGGGGAAGACTTTTTCTGAAAGTGTAATCGATGCTCGAAACAGCGGGTTCACCGAACTGGATCCCCGGGAAGATCTGTCGGGAATGGATGTGGCCCGGAAGGTGATAATCCTTGCCCGGGAGATGGGCCTCGAATTGAGTTTGGAAGACATTGAGGTTCAGAGCATGATACCTGCCGAGCTGAAGAATACCCCCGGGGTCGAGGCCTTTCTCAAACTGCTCCCGGAATATAACGGCGAGATGGGACAACTCAAGGAGGAAGCCGATGCGGAGGGGAAGGTCCTGCGGTATGTCGGTATTGTGAATCCGGGAGGGAAATCCGAGGTATGCATACGGCACTACGAGAAGAGCCACCCCTTCGCATCTCTTTCCTCAAGCGACAACATCATAGCCTTTACGACAAAGCGGTATTTCGAGCAGCCGCTTATCGTACAGGGTCCGGGAGCCGGGCCGGAAGTTACCGCAGCGGGGGTATTTGCGGATCTCCTCCGGCTTGCCGCGTATATCAGCACTCCCGGGGTTCTTCATCAGGAGGGCCGGTAGGATGAGGGGAATCGACTGTTACAGCACTAACGGAATTTCTCAGGACTTTCCGATTCTGGAAGCAGTCCGTTCCGGCCTGGCTCCCGATGGGGGGCTGTTCATGCCCCGGTTTCTTCCATCCTTCAGCCCTGAAGAGATAGCCGGAATGAAAGAAAACACCTACGGGGAGATTGCCGAAAGAATCCTCGTCCCCTTCTTTCCGGAGCCCTTGAAATCCCGGCTTGCAGGACACTGCCGGGAGGTGTACACATTTTCCCCACTCCTGGAGAAGGTCGACCGGAATATCTCGGTCATGCGCCTCGATACCGGTCCGACGGCATCTTTCAAGGATTTCGCCGCGGTTATCATGGCCAGGATCATGGGAGAGGCCATCAATGAGGGAGAGAAACTGGTAATACTCACCGCCACCAGCGGAGACACCGGTTCGGCCATCGCCAGGGCATTTCTCAATGTCCCGGGAATAGAGGTGGTAGTCCTTTTCCCCCTGGAGGAAATATCGGAAAACCAGCGGAGGCAGATAACAACCCTGGGGGAAGGCAACCTTCAGGTCATCGGCCTGGAGGGGAAATTTGATGATGCCCAGTGGATGGTAAAAAAAGCATTTACCGATCCCGAATTGAAATCCTGCAACCTCACTTCCGCAAACTCCATCAACATCGCCCGGCTGCTTCCCCAAACGGTATACTATTTCTGGGCCTGCTCCCGGCTCTGCGAAACCGGCGAAGAAATATTGTTCTCAATACCCTCCGGAAATTTCGGCAGCATGATGGGAGCGGTCCTCGCCGGACGGATGGGTCTCCCGGTTAAGAAACTGATAATCGGTACCAATACCAACGATGCTTTTCCCCGTTTCCTGGAAACAGGGAGATATGAAAAAATTGTGCCTTCCCGTAAGTGCATCTCCAACGCGATGAACGTAGGACACCCGAGCAACCTAGCCAGGCTGATCGATCTTTTCGGTGGTCATCTCGATGAGCAGGGTGCCCTTACCTCCCCCCCCGATATGGGCCGTCTCCGAGCTCTGTTTTTTTCCGTACCTGTGGATGACCACACAACCCGCCGCACCATAGAATCGGCCTATAAGGAGCACCACTTGCTCCTGGAACCCCACGGCGCTGTTGCCTGGCACGCACTGCAGCAGTATTACACAGAGTCAGCGGCTGCCGGCGACACCACCGCGGAATCACTGACCGCCGTCAGCCTCGAGACTGCTCATCCCGCAAAATTTCCTGAAGAGATTCTTTCACTTATCGGAATACATCCGGAATATCCCGAAAGCTTGAAAAATCTGGGGGGCCGAGAGGAACAGTATACGAAGATGGCCGCCGATTATTCCGGGTTTAGGGATTTCCTCATACGGAGTTTTACCTGTTCATGAAACGGCTGATTATAGTACCCGACGGAATGGCGGATCACCCCGTGGCTGCCCTCAGCAATAAAACACCCCTGGCGTATGCCCGTACCCCCGTAATGGACCGTCTTGCGGCTGAGGGCTCCTGCGGAAGGTTCAACACCGTACCGGAAGGGATGGAACCGGGATCGGAAGTGGCGAATATGGCAATAATGGGGTACGAACCGGACCTGTATTTCTGCAACCGGGGGCCCCTGGAAGCCGCCAGTATGGGAGTAGAACTGAAACCGGGGGAGATCGCCCTACGGTGCAACCTGATCCACACGGTAAATGGGAGGATCTTGAGCCATTCCGGGGGGGACCTGGAACCGGAGGAGGCAGAAGAGGTTATCTCAGCCCTGAACAGCATGACGGAAAAGGGGGATGTTCAGTTCTACCAGGGAGTAAGCTATCGGCATATCCTGGTTCTTCGTCATCACAATGCCAGGATACAGTGTTTCCCTCCGCATAATCACCTTGGATCATTAACGGGAGAACTGAAGATTCTCCCCCAAGGGGAGGACCCGGAGGAAAAGGAGACCGCGGATCTTCTCAACAGGCTGGTAGCAAAGTCTGCAGGAGTCCTGCAAGGGATCCCATGGATCAGAGAGAAGGCCCGAAAGGGGGAACGGTTTCCCGGGCTGATCTGGCCCTGGGCGCCGGGAGAATCCCCTGCCTTTCCAACTTTAGTGGAGAGAACAGGGCTGACCGGCGGGGTAATCTCCGCCGTGGACCTCATCAAGGGGCTCGGCATCTATGCGGGTCTGGAAGTAATACCGGTCGATGGAGCCACGGGGAATTCTTTCACGAACTACGAAGGGAAGGCAATGGCAGCTCTGGATGCCCTTCGCAGGCTTGATTTTGTTTATCTCCATGTAGAGGCTCCTGATGAAGCGGGGCATGACGGAGATGTGGAACTGAAAATAAAAACAATTGAAGATATCGACAGAAGGCTTCTTAAACCGCTCATTTCGGAAGTTGAAAAGACCGGGATGGATATCAGGATTGCCCTCCTCCCGGACCATCCGACCCCCGTTGAAGTACGGACCCATATTCGGGAGCCGGTTCCCGTGCTTATCTGGGGCCGAGGCGCGGGGCGGGACGATGTCGTGGAGTTCTCGGAAGAAGCGGTTTTCTCAGGCAGGCTGGGGACCTTTTCTCCGACAAGTTTCTTCAAGGATTTCTTTTTCTAAACAAACAGGACAATGAAGCAGGGAGTCAGTATGGAAAAGAACAGGCGCGAAACAGTAACAGGCAGGGGGCCAAAGTCCTATAGTAGAAGGACTTTAAGTCTTTTCTAAAACAGAAATTACTTCAGATTTACTTTTGGCAAACAGGATAATGTCAAGAGCGGCATCTAGTATTTCCGGACTATCGGTCTCTTTTATTATTATCTTCTCCGGGTCTGATACCCCGAATTTCCTTGAAATCTGTTTAATCAGAATATTCTGCTTATCTATTATTTCACCTTTTTCAATAAGCTGTTCAGCGAGTGTCATAAAAACCTCTCTTCCAGGTTCCGGTAAAAACCTTGTACTCTTCTCTACATCATCAAATGTGATATCAGAGGCATAAGAAAGGTACCTTAACACGCTCTCTAAAAACTGGGTACCTTTCTCCTCTCCGTAATACAATTTACCCAACATAAGGAAATCTTTCAAATGATTTCTCAAGTTTTCCGTATCAAATATGTTTTTCTGAATCAGAAGACCTATTCTCAATGCTGTTTTTGTGAAAAGCTTATCTTTTATTTCCTTATCAGTTAGTTCAGACAGGTCAACTAGAAGATAATCAAATGCCGGTATAAACGAAAATAGATCTTGGCCATACTCATGGAAAGTGTATTG
>JAGLYY010000235.1 GCA_023131935.1 Spirochaetales bacterium
TTTTTTTAATCTTTATATATCACAGCGATATACAAATACAGATATCTACCTGCAGGAATATATTGAACCGGGGGTTTGAACATACCGATAAACGCTTTATGGATATGAACAAGCGATTCACCATGATGTTTTCCTTAATATCCCGGGTTCTATCATACTTAAAAGTCACTGGGTTAAAAACAGCTTTACTGATTAATTTCAATGAAAAAACTTTGAGTTCTAGTATCAAGCGGATATCCATGTAGTCATTAGATTTCTAAAAACCACTCCATTCCTCCCTCTGTGTTCTCCGTGGCAAATTCTTTTTCGTTTAAAGTAAGAAGCCACAGAGCACACAAAGAATGAGAAAATGTCTCAAACAATAACTTAGTCTGGGGCAATATTCAATTTGTATAAATTAAAAATAATAAACTTCCATAAAGGAAGTGAACTTTCTTACCATAGCCTTTTTATGGATATCAATCTTCAACCAGCCATTCAAGATGGGCGTTAATATTGCACGCCAGATAATACGGTAGATTAAGAAGTGTGTATTTTTTCTTCTCCGGAGTAACGGTTTCAGTTTTTTCTGGCCTTCCTGAATACAGTCTGACTGCATATTGATGTTCAACCCTGTTTACAAACTGATGTAAAGACCTTAAAGTTCCGGTTTTCCCTGATTTTACTTCTATTGGTATAAGATATTTTTTAAAGGGCAAAATAAAATCAACTTCTGCATTGGATTGTTTCTTCTCTCTTACCCAGAAGCTTAGATTTCTTAACTGTCTGCTGAAAGCCGCCTGCAGTTCCTGGCCAACAATATGTTCTGCCAGTATTCCCTGATAAAAAGAACTTAAATCGTTCAAATTAAAATAATACTCCTGAAGTCCTACAAAATAGTTTATCAGTCCTGTATCCAGAAATTGAAGCCTGGGAGATTTTCTATAATCCGGAATTAATGGCGGGTCTATTGAAGTTGTTGGATATATTAAAGTAATCAGCATCGCTTTTTCCAGAGTCTTCAAAGCTTCTCCCATTTCTCTGGAGCCATATGATGAACTGCCAAACCCTTGGAACTTTATCCTCTTTCCGGCTTCATAAGGGGCGGCCTGTATGGCATGGCGGAGGATTTTGGCTACAGTATCGTTTCTTGCATATTTTTCAACATCATCCATATATGTAATAAGAAGGTTTTTAAATATAGGATTTAATGTAACAATATCTTTTCTTTCTATATATTTTTTTATAATTTCGGGCATTCCACCAATCAAAGTGTAGATGTGAAAAAGTTTTAACATCCTTTCATGTGCATATGCCGGAAAGGGAACCTCTTTCAGCAATTTTAAAGCTTCATGTTCTCCTGTTGCATTAAGATATTCTTTGAATGTAAGTGGATTCATGAACAGATATTCTACCCTTCCGACGGGGAAACTAATATTTCTTCCTATTAGTGTTTCAAGTAACGATCCGGCTGCTATTACATGAAGATCTTTAGCGGATTCATAAAAATAGCGCATCATTTTAACAGCTTCAGGCGAATTCTGAATCTCATCAATAAACAAAAGGCTCTTACCTTTTCCTTGTTCCATATTCTGTGAGAAAAAGATAGCTGCTATCAATTCTTCAACCGGCATATTTTCGGTAAAAAAATGGGCATCTTCTGGTTTTTCCAGGTTAAGATATATGTATTGATTAAATTCCTGTGCAAAAATATCTACCGCTGTAGTTTTGCCAACTTGTCTGGCTCCTCGAAGGATCAGAGGTTTCCTGTCAGGTTTTTCTGACCATTTTTTTAATTCTGTAAGAACAGTGCGGAAAAACATATTACTCCTATACAGAACAAGCTCTATTCTTCCTGCTGTAGTCAAATTGCCGCAGCATTGTGCTAAAGAAGAATATCCAGTAAAAAAGTAAGGGTAATTTTACCTGTTAAATGTTACAAAGTCAACCAAAAATCTATGTTAATATGATATAAAGTAAGGGCAATCTAATAATGCGCTTCAAGTTAAAAGGTTTCATCCTGGTGAGAATGATATTTACAGTGATTAAACTAAATTTAAGATGGAAAAGGATTGAGATTTTATGTAGACTAGAAATATGAAAACAGAAATCAGTATAACCTGTATATATATTTTAGAAAAGCGTAGTTGCGGAGGCTTTTATGGGACTTCCTGAAAAGAAAGAGGATTCTAAGTATTCTTATAAGGATTACTGTTCCTGGCCCGATGATGAACGGTGGGAAATAATAGCTGGTGTTGTCTATGATATGAGTCCTGCGCCTTCAAGAAGACATCAGAATTTAGCGGGGGCTTTATTCAATAAGATATATAATTACCTGGAAGATAAATATTGTGAGGTATATATTGCACCCTTTGATGTCAGGCTGCCTGATTATGAAAATGATACCGCTGAGACAACTTACAATATCGTACAGCCGGATATTGCAGTAATCTGTGACCCTGAAAAGCTGGATGATGCCGGTTGTAAGGGCGCACCGGACTGGATTATCGAGATTCTTTCCCCTGCGACTGCAGGAAAGGATGAGAAAGAAAAGTTATATCTGTATGAGAAACATGGTGTAAGTGAATACTGGCTTGTTCATCCTGATGATATGACTGTGAGGGTTTATATACTTGGGGAGGATAAAAAATATAAAAGATCGGAAATCTATATAAAAGAAGATAAAATAGAAGCGATAGCAGTTAATGGACTTGTAATAGACCTGAAAATGGTTTTTAAGCCGGATATCCTGGAGGCACGGGAAAAACCGGCAGACTACAAGGGTCCTCCTGAAAGAGAGGTTAAAAATTGATACCGGTTCAAATTTCACCTACACAATGATCAAATTGATGAATAAACGGGATTCCCTAAAAATTGTAAACGATCAGCATGGATCTCCAACCCACACCGGCAAAAAGGCCGGTGTATTCCCTCCTGTCCAAGGAAAAGGTGAAAAAGAGTTTTTCATACGTTGTGCCTCGATGGCAGTATTCTCTTAATGATTTTATTAAAGCACTTTCAGATTTGAACAGTCGTGTATCCAACTGGATTGAGCATGCTGATTATGATTTAGAGGCAGCAATTTCATCCGCACCATCCTGACTAAGACCGGTTTCACCGGCCGAATCATCAACCTGGCCAAACTTATCTATGCGGGCAATGCCGCCGGCTTGGACGATGTTGCTAAGCAATACCCTGAAAGATATATCTTTAAACAGGGGTATACTGGTCCATTCCCTTTGCGAGGTTGTTTCTTGAAGAAACGGCCCTGGATAAGGAATACTACAAGAAATTGATTACATTTGGTAGTGAAAATGAGATAGAGTTCTGAGCGGATACCCTGTTCGAAACCTCATCCGAAGACAAACCGGCTTCATTTCCCCTGTTTCTCTCCTGAGGATGCGTTGGAAAGAACC
>JAGLYY010000236.1 GCA_023131935.1 Spirochaetales bacterium
ACAGAAACAGATATTGATATTGGTAGTAGGATTAATGGCGGTTTCAATTATGGGAATAATAATTTACACCGCATTCAAACTCAGGAAAAAATAGGTTCTAAAAAAATCTTTCTTTCTTAAGGAAAAGGTATGCAAAGCGTTTTGATAAAACTTTCCTAAAGTTCGAATTTTGATTTTTGCACTTTACATTTTGCAATTTTCATTTTTCATTGTTTATGTTATTCTGCCTCCTCCTCTCGAGCAAATATCCTGCATAAACGAGAACAGCAGCCACTGCCAGCATCGCTATGCGTAGCAGCAGCCCAACCCACGAGAACTCCGCTCTTTCACCTTCACTTCCTCCTCCCGCTGCTTCACTTTGTGATAAGGTGCCCTTCATCAAATACCCGGTAATCTTTTCTCCTCCACTTTTACCTATTGCAGCTTTACTGGCTATTGGTGCTCCTGCTTCTACACTTTCAATATCGCTATCTCCTTCACCAAAACCTGGTCCTTTACTACCCCCTCTTCCATCAGAATTATGTTCCAATCCTCCTAAGCTTACCTCTACGGGCCTGCTGGCATTATTATTATCCTCTCGCAATTCAGTTACATCATCCTCTGAATCAACCCAGACTCCCAATTCCACAAGATGCCCCACTTTTGTAATCGGTGCGGTCCACGGGAAAGTCAATTCTCTGCTTTCGCCTCCTACTATCTCATCAACGTGCTCCTTACCTTTAAATTCTCCCCCCACATAGAAACTGACATAGAAATCACGTGCATCACTTCTTCCCTGGTTATATATAGCCACTGGTATAGTGTTTCCTACATACACCTTCGAGGGCAACGCAGGCCTAACGAGGTCTGGTGGGTATGTTAAGATTAAGAAGGCATTTGCTGGCATCATACAATCGTTATTATCCTGCAATTTTGCTATGTTATTTGCTGGTTTTAAGTACTTCGTTACATATCGGTTTTTATCAATAGCAACTTCAGGAGACCGACGTCCTGGCACTGAAGGATAGCTATTCCAAACACCTTGCCATCTCTTCTCATTGAAATACAGCCTGTTCTCGTCCGGATCAACACAATTGCCAAACGGAACTATCGTCCATAATGTTGCATTCACCCGGTCTAAATCCGCAGCTCCTTCAAATAGCGCATCAGTAGTACAATCTTCTGGAGTTAACCCTGTCATTGCAGAAACCCAAAGTACATCAGCGCCCTCATTTATCCAGTAAGTAGTTAATGGCAAATCTTCATCTTTATATATTATCAAAAGACCCATACCTGCGATAGCAGCGGTATATTTGCTATCTTCCCATGGCCCTTTTCTTATTGCATTCACTGTATTATTATTTTCGACATCGGCAGTCACATCATAGCAATAAGTGCCCCATCCAACGTCGAATCCAGTAGCGTGTGGAAGGTCGGTATAATTACCATCTGCTGGCACTGTATCAAACACATGTCCGTTAAACTCCACTTCCACATCTAATGGAGCTGGAGATTGCTTCTTTTGACCGGGTCGCAGTGGATCGTCAACCTTGATGTAACTCCACACCCAGTATAAGTATAATCTTGCGAGTTCAACACTTGCACCTTTTGGTATGACATTTTCAAAGTGAACCGGACCGTAGTGTGGATTTGCATCACCACCCAGATAATAACTATCTCCGTACGTGTAATTCACACCACCACGAATTGGAATTAAATTATGTGCATATGTTCTTAATGGATGGTCGCCGTCATAACCAGTCTGAAGATAAATTCGCCACGGAGTTCCCTTTGATTTTTCATTGTTCCTTTCATCCAGCTCAGGTACTGTATTATTGGGATCTGCTACAACTTTAATATCAACATCATAATAGATTTGTCCGTGTTTTTCAGGGTGCCAATAAAAAGTTAAGAGCCTATCGGCATTTGGATACAGGGATACCGGTTCAGGATATGAAATAGTGTAATTGAGCTTAGCAATCTCATCTGTCTCTGTTAAGTATGTATGATTCAGGTAGAGTATGACATTAAAATCTTTAGCGGGTAAACAACCTTCGTTTTTAAGAGTAACGTTAATAGTACAGTTATGAACGCCTACCACGGGATAGCCTGGCGAAGCCTTTAGCTGCGCAATCACTATATCTGGCCCCATCATCATCTCCATCTTATTATTCCCCTCATACTTCTCCAATATCTCATCCTCCGGGTCAACCCACACCGTCAGATTATACACCTCATTCTCCGTCTTAAACTTATGCTCCCCTTCCACCTCCGGCAGTTCCATTTCCCTTTTCACCCCCGCACCGAACTCTTTTGGCGTA
>JAGLYY010000237.1 GCA_023131935.1 Spirochaetales bacterium
CACAGAGCACACAGAGAAAAGGGAGAAGGCTTAGGTCCTAGTACACTGAAACAACTGTTTCTGCTTCAACAATATTTCCAAAACCCCCTTCCATTCTTCCTCTGTGATCTCTGTGGCAAAAATTTCTTATTCATTTATGGATAAGATGGGGCAATTCATAGCATACTAAGGCAATATTTCTGGCTCTGATTTAATTACTTAAATAATAACTTAGCGTCTTGGCGCCTTGCGTTTGTGGAAATAGAGACTGATTATAGCCCGGCTCTTCCAAGCAGTACCGCTATCCCCGCAACACATGCTGTCTCTGTTTTCAGCACCCGGGAACCAAGACTCGCGAGGGTAAACCCGGTATTCCGAAGGAGATCTCTTTCTCCTGAAGACCATCCCCGTTCCGAACCGATAGCAAGAATATAAGCTTTCCATTCCGGTTTCCATTGGCTTAGAGCAATAGCAGCTTCGTAATTGTCCAGAGCGATCCTGTCTTCCGGTGTTCGGTTTCCTGAAAGCTCTTTCTCAATGTTACTGATGCAGGATTGCAGATTGGGAAAAACCTGTACCTCCGGCAGACAGGTATGGAAGGCCTGCTCTGCCCCTTCGATGAGATAGCGCCGGTACTCTTCATTTTTCCAGAGAGAGCTTTTAGCGTAGGATTTTTCCCCCTTCTCGGTGTTTACAAACCAGATTGCGGAAACCCCGAGAGAAGTAACATCCCTGAGCAGTCTTTTCGCGTGGACGGGCCTGATGAGTCCTACGATAAGGTGCAGGGGGTGGAGGGGCTCCGGTTCTTCCCATGGAGAATCAGTACCCTCGTCGGGTCCAAAGGATAGGTGAAGGAACTTATCATCTTCCGAGATGATATGAGCTTTTCCCCGGGGGCCGTTGATAATTCCCACATCGAAAGGGATGTTGCTTTTCTGCCTGAGGATTTTCAGGATATGTTGGGATCTCGGATCGCTCTTCGGGAGTGGGCTGTTGATTTCTGATTTATCAAAAAGAATAATATTCATCTCTGAAACATTTATTCCTCAGCAAAGGCCAATAGTTTCGGCAAGTTCATCTATCCGGGAGATGACGAAGGTTGGTTCAAGACCGTTGGACTGGAAATTTTCCGGATTGACCCAGCAGGTATCTATTTTCGCGTTGATTCCCCCCTGGATATCCGATGTAAGACCATCTCCGATCATGAGGATTCCCTCGGGTCCCGATAATCCCATTTCATGGATGAGGTGATAGAATATCCGGGGGTCCGGTTTTGCGTAGCCTACCTCTTCCGAGATGATAACGGATTCGAAGAACCTTCCAATACCCGATAAGGCAATCCGGGATTTCTGTACTTTTTCCAGGCCGTTGGTAATGCTCACCATCCTTACTTTGCCGTTACATTGTTCAAGGACCTCAATGGCTCCGGGGAGGAGGTAACCCCCCTTTCCCAATTCTTCGAGATAACGGGTACTGAAGGCTTCGGGGTCACCGGTTATCGCAAGCGCCCTGAACAACTTTCGGAATCGTTGGGTTTTGAGCTTCGGAGGGTCTATCAGCCCCTTCTCAAGATCTCTCCAGACCGCTTCATTGATTTCCCGGTAAAGAGGGAGAAGGTTTGATGGGAGGTTTTCATTAATGAGTGCCTGATAAGTTATATAGAGTGCCGCATCTTCCGTTTTTCTGTAATCAAGAAGGGTGCCGTCAAGATCAAAGATTAGTGTGTGATACCTCATTATCTATTCCTGTTTTCAGTGTTGGGTCTTTCAGAGTATATTATGATACACTGGCTTTCTTTTGTAGTAAAGTAAGGCCGACACCCTAATTCTTGCAAGGATTGTTCTGTGCTGAAAGAATTCAAAACACTGATCCCCTATCTGAAACGGTATATTCCCTATTATATTGCCGGGCTTCTGTTCCTCATCATTACCGACGCGGCGCAGTTATTAATTCCCCAATTTATCCGGAAAGCGATTAACCTGATTTATACGGGCAATTTTGAGTTACGGGAAATCCTCACCACCATGGCATTAATGCTTCTGATTGCACTGTTTGTTGCTATCGGTCGTTTTGGATGGCGCTATTTCATTCACGGTGCCTCCCGGAGGATTGAACGGGAACTTCGGGATGATCTTTTCAGCCACCTGCTCCTTCTTTCGTCCACCTTCTACAGGAAGATGAAAACCGGTGATATTATGGCCCGGGCAACGAACGATATGCGGGCAATCCGGATGGCTTCGGGAATGGGATTTGTCGCCTTCATTGACGGCATATTCATGATGATTGCAATCCTCATCATCCTCTTTACCCGGTATCCTCAAATAGCCCTTATCACCATTGCTCCCCTGCCGGTTGTTACTCTTTTTGTTCTTTCCTTTGGCAAGATGCTAGGCCACCGTTTTAAACGGGTTCAGGAGGGTTTTTCCCGGTTGAGTGAACATGCTCAGGAATCTTTATCGGGGATCCGGGTGATTAAGACTTTCGTACAGGAAAAGTCCAACCTTTCCCGGTTTGAGGAAACGAATGAGGAATACCGGGCCACCAACATGGCCCTGGTAAGAGTCTGGGGTTTTTTCTTTCCGATTATTGGTTTCCTTTCAGGGATCACCTCTCTGCTGCTCTTGAAGTTCGGCGGGGTCGCGACCTTGAAGGGCGATATCTCCCCGGGAGATTTCGTCGCGGTTTTAAGTTATCTTGAGATGCTTATCTGGCCTATGATGGGGGCAGGTTTCATGGTGAATATGCTTCAGCGGGGTGCTGCTTCCCTCGAGAGAATAAATAAAATCCTTCATGAAAAACCGGACATTACAAGTCCTCCGGAACCCCTCAGGGAAATCAAGTCCTGGGACATCCGGATCGATAATCTTTCATTTTCCTATAATGGAGAGGATGTATTAGATAACATTAGTTTTCTCCTTCCTGAGGGAAATACTCTTGGAATTCTCGGCAGGACCGGTTCCGGAAAATCAACCTTGATCCGCCTCCTGCCCCGTCTTCTCGATCCACCGAAGGGCTCAATCTTTCTTGGCGGGCAGGATGTCCATGAATATGAGCTTTCTCTCTTGCGGTCCGCTGTCGGTCTTGTCCCTCAGGATACTTTCCTGTTCTCCTCTTCCATCCGGGAGAATCTCTCCTTCGGAAATCCTGACATGAAGGAGGAGGGGATCCGGGAGGTGGCTGATATTTCGACAATAAGCAGAGAGCTGGAGACCTTTTCAGAGGGATGGAACACTCAGGTTGGGGAACGGGGAATCAGTCTTTCCGGCGGACAGAAACAGCGGATTTCTATCTCCAGGGCATTAGCGATTCAACCTCCCGTTATGATTTTCGATGATGCCCTTTCCGCGGTGGATACCGAAACCGAAGAATCGATCCTTAATGCTTTCTTGAAGAAGCGGCAGGGAAAAACAAATATTATCATTTCCCACCGGGTCAGTACCCTCCATGCTGCTGATTCAATCATTGTCCTGGATGAGGGGAAGATCATCCAGCGGGGTACTCATGAAGAACTGGTCCGGGAAGAGGGACTTTACCAGGAGATTAACAATTTGCAGAAGCTCGAGCATCATGGAGAGAGGGGTCAAAAATGAATGAAGAAAAAGTGATTTCCGGATATGACCCTCAGATCATGCGCAGACTACTGCAGTTCCTGAAGCCATACAAGTTGATGGTGGTTTTCGCGGTTCTCGGTTTGTTTCTTTCAACCGCGGCAGAGCTGATGACCCCGGTTATCATGCAACAGGCAATTGATAAGCATATTGTTGTCAGGTTCTTCCGGATAAAAGAGGGGGAACAACCTCTGTTCGCTGATTTGAAAATCCCTGATGATGCCCCCATGATTGAGGGGTGGCTTTATCTTCCCACCAACGTTTTTTCGGAATTGAGCGGCAGGGAAATAGAATTGGCGAAAGAAAAGGGAGCTATCGACACTTCCAGTTATTACGTAATCTCCCGTGGCGGGGAGGATATTGAAGAGGTGATTTGGAATCATCAGAAGATCTTTACCCTTTCAGAGGATTACGCTGCTGTCCTCCTTGAGGATTTATCGACCCTGCCTGAGGAGGAGCGGATGATTCTCCGGCAAAGGGATATCCAGGGTATCGCGGAAGCTGCAGTCCTTTTCTTCATCCTCTTAGCCGGCGGGTTGATCTTTTCATTCCTTGAGGTCTACCTGATGGCCAGTACCGGTCAGGGGGTGATGAAGGACCTGCGGATGAAAATCCTGGGACATACCCTTGGGCAATCTCTCAAGTTCATCGACAAAAACCCCGTAGGCAGCCTGGTAACCAGAGTCACGAACGATGTAGAGACGGTAAACGAGCTTTTTACCACGGTAGCTACATCGGTTCTTAAAGATATTTCTCTCATGGTCGGGGTTGTGGTTACCCTTTTTCTCCTGGACACGCGCCTTGGGTTCATCACCTTCCTGACCCTGCCGCCGGTTTTCTTCATTACCCTCTACTACCGGGTACGAGCGCGGGATGCCTATCGCCGGGTCAGGATGTGGGTTTCAAAGGTAAATGCCTATCTCTCAGAGCACATATCCGGGATGGAGATTGTCCAGATATTTGGCAGGGAGAAACGCTGCAGGAAGGAGTTTTCTGAAACGAGCGGGGAACTGCTCAAGGCAAATATCTCCGAGATGCTGGTATATGCTTGTTTCCGGCCGATAATCAACTTCCTTACCTCTCTGTCAATCGGTGTTATCATCTATTTTGGTGCCCGCGGATACATTGAGAACCTTATTTCCCTGGGTGTTTTAATAGCTTTCATCCACCTGATTGGTAAATTCTTTCGTCCGGTTATGGACATGGCCGAGAAATTTACCATCATGCAATCCTCCATGGCCGGTGGGGAACGGGTTTTTGCCCTTCTCGATCAGGTCGAACGGATTTCTGATACAGGAACTGAACCCTTGCCCGATCCTGTCCGTGGGAAGATTGAGTTCCGGGATGTAAACTTTTCCTATGTGGAAGATGAGCAGGTTTTAAAGGATCTCGCTTTTCAGGTAGAGCCCGGAGAGACCATAGCGATTGTGGGGTATACCGGCGCGGGGAAGACCACTATTGCCAGCCTCCTTTCCCGGTTGTGGGATGTTGATTCCGGATCCATCCTCCTTGACGGTATTGATATCCGGAGCTTTCCCCTACATGAACTCCGGAAGATGATTCAACCGGTTCAGCAGGATGTGTTTATTTTTTCCAGGAGTATCGTGGAAAATATAGCGCTGGGCTCTAACATCACCAGGGAAGAGGTGGAGAGGGCGGCGAAAATCGTGTTCGCCGATTCCTTTATCCGAAAGCTCCCCGAAGGGTACGATACGATCCTCGATGAACGGGGGGCCAACCTGTCTACCGGCCAGCGGCAGCTTCTCTCCTTTGCCCGGGTTGTTGCTCATGATCCAAAAGTATTGATTCTTGATGAAGCCACAGGAAGCATCGATACCGAAACGGAGAAGCTGATTCAGCGGGCTTTAAACAATCTCCTTGAAGGAAGAACCTCTTTCGTTATTGCACACCGGCTTTCGACGATCCGGCATGCGGACAGGATCCTTGTTCTCTCTGGCGGAGAACTGGTTGAGTCCGGTTCCCATTCTGAGCTTCTATCCCGGGAGGGGGTCTACTACAACCTGTATAAATATCAGTATGAAGCAGGAAACCGGGAGATCTTGACCTGACCGTGTAGTGATAGCTTAAATAATTGCCTCCCAGACGGTAACCCGGTTTCTTCCCATCTGTTTTGACGCGTAAAGTGCTTTATCGGCCTCGTCGAGAAGTGTATCGATAGATGCCGCGTCAACAGGAATGAAACTGCTGATGCCAATGCTGATGGTAAAGCTAAAAGCGGCAGGATCGGTTTCAATGATCATTTGTTCTACATCGCGTCGAAGACGTTCGGCGACTGTCAGTGCCGCGCTCTTACTTGTTTCCGGGAGGAGGATGACAAACTCTTCTCCCCCGTATCTTGCCATGATGTCAATGTCCCGGAGCGTGTCCGCGAAGAGATTTGACAGGGCTATTAATCCTTTATCGCCGGTAGTATGTCCATAGTTGTCATTTATTCTTTTAAAATGATCAATATCAATCATTAACAATGAAATATCCTTTTTGTATCGTTTTGCCCTGCTCAATTCGATTATGGTGAGTTCTCTGAAATGCCGGCGATTGAAAAGCCCGGTTAATGGATCGGTAGTCGCGAGGACTTGAAGCTTTTTCTCCACTTTTTTTCGCTTGGCAATATCTTTTTCAAGTTGTTTGCTGATTTCTGTCATTTTTATAGCTGTTTCTTCTGCTTCCTGTTGAGATTTCTTCATATTCTGTAAAACTCTGCGTATGGAAACCTCAGAAACTATGCTTGCGAAAACTATAACGATCGTCATCATGAGAGTATCTATCAATCTGTCAATTGCCGTGCTTGGTAAATCAAGGGGTCTGGGAACCTCCAGGACATGTAAGACATGTAAACAGATAAGAGATAGGATGGAGATCCCTGTCCATATAGCGCCCGAAAGTATATTTGCCGTAAACAGGGCAAAAAAAGGTACGATTGCAAGCCATGGAGTACTGCTGGAAATCAATCCTCCTGAAACAAAACAGGAAACAATCACATTTAACCAGATTGCCAGAATGATCAGGTTTGCCGCGAGTAGTACTTTACCCGGAAGAAACCTTACTATTAAACCGCAGGCGATAACGATGAAAACCATCCCGAAGTTAATGAGAGCAAGAAAATAGAGACCAGTGGTGAAGTAGAATATGCTGAAAAAAAGAGTTATGACTCCAGCTACAATAGACCCAATGATGGTGTTCCTGATTTTTATATCGAGATAAGGGGTATTACTGTCTGAGGATGTGAGTGGTAACAGCGATTTCACTTTTATCATATCATTATTGTATATCGGCGATCGTGTTTTGTGAAGAAAGAATCACCTGGAAATAATCGCACAGACGCGTGTTAATTCAGCTTTCGGCCCAGACAAGATAATCTTCTATTCTTTGTGATTATGGCATACTCTTTGTGGTGAATTGTTAAGTTTTAGGGGCAATAT
>JAGLYY010000238.1 GCA_023131935.1 Spirochaetales bacterium
ATAACCAACAGTATCTTTTTCCTCGTGTGCCACAACGATGTAAGAAATATCTTCATCACCGGTTTCAATTGTCAGATCATAGGTATATTTTCCATCATTGTAACCGAAACCGCCAATATCCTCCGGTTTATCATCGCCCGCTTGAATCTGAAGCAGCCTGAAGGAAATCATATCGCCTTCGATATCCGTTTCGGATTGGTATTCCGTCTCAACAGTAAGCGTGAAGTTTCCTTTGGAATAATGAATCGGAGATTCAGTGAAGTCGTTGATATTGCCACCGAAATTAGCGGATGAGTATACAACCGCGGATACATCAGATTCCCCAAAATCCGGTGTGATGCATAATGAATAATTCACTGCCAGATTCGGTACAGGTCCGTCAGGAGAAAATTCCTTGCTGGGTTCTTCCGCGTAATTCCCTTCAATATCATTCATTGTATGAGTAGTAACCACGCGATAAGCGTACTGTTTATGCGCGTGTTCCTCTCCCCGTAACTGAAACGAAAACTCAAGTTCTCCGTTTTCGTTCTCATTTAACATTCCCGACGACTCAGGGGTCTCTGAGGAAAGCGGGATTTCATTTCCGGAAAAGGATTCTGTTTGAATTATTTCGTTTCCATCGAGAATCTCCAGACGAAGTCCTTGTATTTTGTCTAAGTATTCTTCGTTACTGGCAATTGCCAGTAAGCCGTTATAATACACAGAATCCTGTTGGGTGATCTCAGGAAATTCTAATGACTCTTGTTTAATGAAAGGTGACTCGGGAATAAGGATGTCAAACTCGAACGGCGCTGAAAGATTACCGTGTGTCGACCCATCGGTCTCAGTTATTATTGTTTTATCTTCAGTCCATAATCGTATATGATAAGGTATATTGCGGTCTATAGTAAATTCAGCGGAGCTTCCCGGGCTTCCAAAGGAAATTCCTTCTCTCCCGGTCCCCGCGAAAAAATACGGGTCACCCGGATCTCCTCCTTCCTGAAGATTCTCAAAAGATAAATAGATACCGTTAAAACCGGAGTTACTAACAACTTCCGGAAAATCATTAGGATCATTCGGGTCAGCCGGTGAGCTTGGCTGAAAGAGGCCGGTCCAGTCATTCGTTATTATGAAGTTGTTTCCGTCATCATGTTGAAATTGCAAATATTGATGTACATTTTCTTCATTTATTGAAACAGGCGCTTCGTTATCAATTTTCATAGTATATTCTTTAATCGTTCGGTTACCGACCCTGTCCCTAGCATTAAATCTTATTCTATGGGTTCCTTGCCGGGTTACTGTCAGATTATAGTCGGCTCCTGACTTAACGAAATCGAAACCGTCGACATTCGATGGATGCTGCCATGAAGCGCTGCCTTCGACCATTACATACCACCGTGCGTCATACATACCGGAAGCTGCATCAGACGCCGTTGCGGTAGCAACAACCGGGCTGTTTAACCAGTGAATGGGATCAACAACAGCACCATTTTGCGTGAAGCCGATACTGACATCGGGAGCAGTATTATCAATATAGAACCTCTTGAAAATGGTGCCTACTTTTCCATCTCCTTTGAATGGACCATAATCACACCAAAAATCTATTTCCACAGTTACATCTGTTCTATATGTATAGTACCACCTACCATCTTTCCCCGCACCTTTTGTTCCAGCTTTATTATGTTTATGAACACTATTTATCCATGCATCAATCCAGTACTGATATGATAAAGGTAAATCGGATTCATATTTTATTATTCTAAAATCAATATGATCCCGAAAGTACATTTTTCCACCTGTTGTTACAATTCCGCTGGTAACAATAAGTTTTGCATAATTATTTGTATTTTGCACAATTGTCCATGTTATAATAGCGTAGAGTGCTTGACCAACCAGAAAAAAAAGGATTAGCAGAAAAATGAATTTAATATGAAAAGAACTTCTTCCTGATTTTATAGGTAATATTCTCATTCAAACAGCCTCTCTACTCGATTTTATTTTCGCGTCTCAATACAAACTGATTATTAAAAATGAAAATGTCACTTGCCCCTGATGAAGGTGCTTTTGCAATTTCAGTCCAGACCCAAACTTCTTCTTCAAATACAGCTTTATAGATTGATTTATCAGAAGTAAGCACAAATAAATCCTCTCCTGACCCAAGAAACATTTTTACAGTCCCTAAAGGCGCATCAACCTCTGTATAGTCCCATTGTTCGCCTTCAGTACTATAGATTCGGCTAGCTGTATCTACACAATGAACGCCATACCTGACTACAAAACTCTGTATTGTGAATTCAGTTTCAACGAAGTAATCATGCCAGTTTTCTTCGGTATAGTATTGAAAAGTATTGTCTTCAGTTAAAATGATAATAACACCTTGCGATTCTGTTACTTGTTTGGTAGTTGAGGGAAAGTTAATATTTACCTCTTCCCATTGCTCATTTATCGAATTATACGCAAGCACCTTTCCCGAATCGGTCCAGACAGCAATTTTGTTATCCCAGACAAAAGAGGAGATAGCGTTTTCAGGAGGAGTAATGCCCATATCCACCCATGAGGCAGATGATTCATCGTAATATAAATAAGTTTGATCAGCGAAAGCACTTAATGATAAAAAGAGAAAGCAAAAGACTGCTAATCCAAAAACAATCTTTGATTTTATGTACATATATCGCCCTCCGGCATTTTGAATAACAATAATTCTATTACTGCAACTAAACTTACATGATCCGGCAATTCTTGAAGAAGAAGAAAAGGTTATTTTGATTTATCCACTATATCGCTGCATATCAAAGCTGTCATCTGATAATAAATTGATCTTTTCTTATGTATTATTCAATCTATACCTCTCATGTGCGGCTGTCAGCCGAAATTAAGAAATCAAATCAAAGCATACTAAGATGTTTTTTACTTTTTGTCAAAAGAAAAAATCAAAAATTCTTGAAAATAATCTCAAAGCCTTATCTTTCTATAGGTAAGCGAATTTAACCATGGTCATATTTTCGCTCGTGTCCTTCACCTTTCCATATATCTTGTCCGGTTTCTTTCTCCATCCTTGGTAACTATTCAGGTTACTTAGACTGAAGGCTGTAAGCTACTCTTCTCATTTGGGAAACCTATCCTACCTAACAGCCTACAGCCTATCTACCTACAGCCTTCCCCCCTATCCAGGCAGTTACTATTTTAGTTTTTTCAGGAGGTGAACAGACTTACCATGCAGCTCGATAAGCTGGGACCTGAGAACCTGGATTCCAGACAGGGTTTCGGGAGGGAGTCCCTGATACTCCTCCCATATCTGTTGCTTTGCCCCCTCAATGGTATACCGTTTTTCATATAAGAGATGGCGAAGCCTGAAGAGGAGGTTCACATCCTGTTTTGAATACACTCTGATTCCCCGGGTGTCCTTACGTGGTGAAATAAGTGGAATTTCCTTCTCCCAGTAACGAAGGACATGGGGTTTTAGAGAAAGCAGCCTGCAGACATCCCCAATCTGATACATCAGACACCTCAGGACCGCTCTCTGAGCTCAATATCCACCGGTACCGATGTAAATCCAAATTCCTTACGAATCCTATTCTTCAGATATTGGACATAAGATGCGGGAAAACCTTTTTTTCTGTTTATAAACAGCACAAAACGAACCGGCGCGGCAGACACCTGGGTAATATAGCGGACCCGGAATCGTCCTTTACTGTGCCGTGGGGGTTCTAAATATTCAATCCATTCTGAAAATCGCTTGTTGAGTTTTCCTGTATCGACCCTCATGAGAAGTTGTTTTTGTATCTTTAGAGCTGTATCAAGAAGAGTATCGACACCTTCTCCTTTTAAAGCGGAGAGAGGCACAATAGGAGCAAATTCAAGAATTGGAAATACAAACCGAACCCGGTCCTCCATTGCCTGCAGCTGGTTGGGAACATCTTCAAGAAGGTCCCACTTATTCAAAACAAGGATGACCCCTTTCCCATGTTTTACAATTTGGGCGGCGATTTTTTTATCCTGGTCGGTTACCCCTTCCAGAGAATCTATCAGTAGAAAGACGATATCTGAATGTTCAATGCTCTTAATGGCTCTATTTACCGAATAATATTCAATGTTTTCTTCAACCTTTCTTTTCCTCCGAATTCCCGCCGTGTCCATCACGGAAAAATGGGTATCCCTGTAGTGGAAGGCCCCCTCAATAACATCCCTGGTAGTGCCGGGGATATCAGAAACGATAGAACTTCCTGAATCGGTAAGGTAATTGGTAAGGGTGGATTTACCGGTATTCGGTTTTCCGAGAATCGCAAGCCTGATATCATGGGATTCAATGAAATCGTGGTGAAATTCCATATCGATGGAATTTTCTATTTCCTCTTCTAATTCTCCAATATTGCGCCCGTGGGCAGCGGATACCCCCATCACACGGGGAAATCCAAGATTATGAAAATTCCAGACCGCCATTTCCCTTTTTTCGTTATCAACTTTGTTCACAACGAGTATGACCTTTTCCGAGTATGGACGAAGAGCCTCGACAAATGCCTCATCTTCAGCGGTAATCTCTTCCACATCCACAATAAAGAGAATAAGGTCAGCTTTCCGGACAACTTCAAGGCTTTTTTCAGTTACCTGACCATCGAGCCCCTCTCTTTCAATCTTGAAACCGCCGGTATCAACAAGGAGAAGAGGTTTTTCATCAAGATACCAGATTCCGGAAACAGGGTCCCTGGTTACACCAGGTGTGGGATCCGTTATTGCTTTTCGTTTACCGAGGATCCGGTTAAAGAGTGTTGATTTCCCAACATTTGGCCTGCCCACCAGGGCAATAAGAGGAAGTTGATCACGAGAGGATGTCGAAGTGTTCATTCATCCAGCCTTTCACATATTTATCGATATCGACGTAAGATTTCATTTCCATGATGGTTCCCAATTGCTCTTCCGCTTCCGCCAAACTCACCGACCTGAGAATCTGCTTAACTTCAGGGATGCCAAAGGCACTCATACTGAATTCATCCAGCCCAAGGGCAAGAAGAATAACTGTCGCGTAAGGGTCTGCAGCCATTTCACCACACATACCAACAGGAATACTATGGGCATGGGCATTATCAATAACCATCTTTATCAGACGAAGTACCCCCGGGTGAAAGGGTTCGTACATGTAGGCAATCTTTTCATTTCCCCGATCAATAGCGATAGTATATTGGATAAGGTCGTTTGTTCCAATAGAAAAGAAATCAGCCCTTTTTGCAAGGATATCTGCCGTAAGAGCGGCAGAGGGAACTTCGATCATAATACCAACGGGGATTTCATTGGAAAATGGGATTCCCTGTTTATGAAGCTCGTCTATAACTTCTTCTAAAACTTCAAGGGCCCTGTTCAATTCCTCGATGCCGGAAATCATGGGAAACATGATTCGGAGATCCCCATAAACAGAAGCCCGTAAAAGTGCCCGAAGCTGGACTTTGAAGACATCAGTTCTTGCCAAACAATAGCGGATAGCCCGCCATCCGAGGAGAGGATTTTTATCTTCGACGGCCTCAATATCAGGTATCACCTTATCGCCCCCAACATCAAGAGTCCGGATGGTTACCGGTTTGCCGCTCATTGACTCAAGGACCTGTCGGTAAGCACGGTATTGCTCATCTTCTGTCGCGACACCACCGGGATGAAGGAAGAGAAATTCACTTCGATAAAGCCCGATACCATCGGCCCCGTGGGAGAGAACCGAATCGGTTTCTTCGGGGACCTCAATATTTGCTTTCAAGAGAATATGTTTTCCATCCAGGGTTTCCGCGGGCAGTTCATTAAGGTTAAGAAGCGCCTCCTCCCGCTTCTGCCAGGCCTGCCAGGCTCTATCCGATCTTTCCCGGACCTTTTCATCGGGATTGACGATTACCGTCCCGGAATTACCATCTACAACTATTTCATCCCCAGTCCGTACTATCTTGGTGATCTCTGAAAGGCCGAGTACAGCAGGAATTTCAAATGACCGGGCAAGTATTGCGGTGTGGGAGGTACGTCCCCCCGCGTCCATGGCTATCCCCTTGATCATCCGCTTGTTCATCGCCAGAGCATCAGAGGGAAGCAAGTTGTGAGTAACAAGAATTACCTCTTCAGTAAGGTCCGCGAGGGAAATTCTATTCCTGTATAACAGGTGATTAAGGACCCGGTTCGAAATATCATGCAAATCGATGGTCCGTTCCCTGAGGTACTGATCATCAGCATTATCAAGCATTGCTATCTGTCGCTGAATGGTTTTAAAGAAGATCCATTCAACATTTTGTGATCGCTCCATGAGGGAAAGCCGGACCTCCTCGATGAATGAGGGGTCCTGGAGCATGAGAATATGAGAATCGAGAAATTGGCTGTCCTGTTCCGTCAGATCAGAGTAAGTTTTCTTTTTTAGGGCCTCAATTTCCCCGATGGCTTTCTTCAATGCCCGTTCAAACCGGTCCATTTCCCGGCCAATCTCGTCCGGGCTAATGCTGTACCGTGGAATCCGGAGATTTTCATCCAGATAAAGAAAAGCTTTTCCGATTATGATACCGGGGGAGGCAGATATTCCGGTAAATTCTCTCATGTCGCAATTACTATACGAAGTTTTTCTATGGGTGTCAAATCTGCGCCTATTCATGCCGATACCTTACAGGATATGAAACGGAAACAATCATCTATCGGTTGCCTATTCTGGGTTGCCCTTATACTTCTTATCCTGGTGATTTTTCTCTTCAACAGGAAAACAATAGAAGAGGTCCTTGAAACCACAGGCTTCTCAGATCTAATTACCAAAGAGGAAAGACCTGAAGAAGAACCAGAGGTACATCGTGTTACCCCAAAGGGATCGGAAGACTCAAGTCCTGTCACCCCGGCGATAGAACCCACAGAGGAAGTAAGTCCTGAAGATGAACAGGATAATCAGACTGAAGCACCCACAGTTGTTTTGAATCTAACCGAGGATGAGCCTGAGGAAAAACCTGCCCCCCCTCCCCCCAAGAAGAAACTTCGACGTTCAAAACTCTTCTTTGTAGAGATTGATGACGAAGGGCTTCCCCACCTTAAAGGGGTAGTACGCCCTGTGTATTACACTGATTCCCCCCTGACAGAAACTCTGGAGGTCCTTTTAAAGGGTCTATCACCTTCAGAGCTCAATATGGGATTCCTTTCTTTAATCCCTGAAGGAACAGAATTGTTGTCAGTTACTGTGAGCAACAGAATCGCGTTTATCAACTTCAATGAGATCATCCGGTTCAACACCTTCGGGTACGAAGGATATAAAGCCCAACTCATGCAGATTATTTACACCGCCACTGAGTTTTCAACGGTAGACTCGGTCCAGATACTTATCGAAGGAAACAGGGAGCAATATCTCGGTCCGGAAGGCTTCAATATCATGGATCCTCTTTACAGAAATTCTTTCTGAGTTTTAAGCTAAACGTGGGTTGTGCCACTATTGTTCAAATTTTCTTCATCACGCGCGGGATCATAATTCAGGCCGTCCTTTAACTTAATCCCACTGAATCGAGGCTGTTCTTAGCGCTATATATGGTGTCTTCATATTTTAATACCACTATATACAGCGCTGAAATTTATTACTATTAGTTACCGGACAGCCTCTATTATAGCAATTTCCTTGCTTGTTCTGTTATCTCCGGAAGGGTTGGCCCCGGTCCCTTTTTTAACAGCAGGAGAAACTCCTGGTTCCCTTTTTTACCCTGAATGGGGGAGATAAGTATCCTATGTGGGTATGAACCTTCACTATAAAGTTTTTCGAGTGTGCCAAGGACAACCGACTTTCGTATTTCTCTACTCTTTATCACTCCGTTAAAATCCTCGTCACTATCTCTTACTTCGAATTGAGGCTTTATCAGAGCTAAACACTCGCCGCCGGATGTAAGCGAAAGTATCTTTAATGCGGCCCCGGTTATAGACCGGAATGAAAGATCCGCTACCGCGGCGTATGGAACTGGTTTCAAGTGGTATATATCCATGATATTCGTACGCTCGTGCACTATAACCCGGGGGTCCCTGCGCAGAGAAAAAGCGAGTTGATTATATCCTACATCAACAGCGTGGACCTTCAATGCCCCGTGTTGTAAGAGACAGTCGGTGAAACCACCAGTTGAACAACCGGCGTCAAGAAACACCTTGCCCTCCACCTTATAGTTCCACTCTTTAAGGGCATACGCGAGTTTTACCCCACCTCGGGAGACATATCTTGGCCTTGAGATCGATAAAGCACTATTCTCCTGAAATAATCGCTGGGGATCTTTTACCCTTTCTCCCTGTACCAATACTTCACCACAAAGGACCCGGGCAAAGAGTTCTTTTTTTTCAATATCCGGGTAACGATTTATTAGTATATCCAGCAGGGGTTTTTTCTTCATGACTCAATCTGTACATCTCAGCAGTTCATTATGGCCCACTTGACTTGTTTGCTTCAACCGGTTCCCGCGAAGACCTCCAGGAAAA
>JAGLYY010000239.1 GCA_023131935.1 Spirochaetales bacterium
CATGTCAAAATGAGAATTGCTCTGTTCAACTGAATCAGAGGGAAAGCACATCATGCACCCGTTCTATCGAGAGGGTTTTTCCGGTTTCTTCATCAATCCGTAACAACACACCCCGTATTTCCGCGGGTTCATCAGGGACCTCCATTTTTAAAGGCAATTGGGTGAGAGCCCGCTTTATTGCTGTTGGAATGTCCATACCGATAACCGTATTCACGGGACCTGTCATACCGATATCTGTGATGAATGCTGTTCCCTTTTCCAGGATCCGTTCATCCGCAGTTTGAATGTGGGTATGGGTGCCGACAACGGCGCTTACTGAGCCATCGAGGTAGTATGCCAGGGCTTCTTTCTCATCCGGGGCTTCAGCATGAAAGTCTACTATTCTGATCCTGGATTTTAGCTTTTTCAGGATATTTTTTCCAACATGAAAAGGACAATCTATAGGACTGAGTCTGTCCCGGCCCTGCAGATTGATAACTGCCACCTTTACACCCTTCACTTCCACTTCACAGTAGCCATGACCCGGCGCTTCCTTTGGATAATTAGCAGGACGAAGCAAGCGCTCCTGAGTATCGAAATAAGAAAGAATCTCTTTTTTTTGCCAGATATGATTTCCTGATGTAATGACATCCACACCCGACGAGAAGAGTTGCTCCATTATTTCCGGTGTTATACCAAAACCATCGGCGGCATTCTCACCATTAGCGATAACGATATCACTATGGTATTTTTTTATCAGTGATTTTAACCGTATAAAAACAGCTCTGCACCCCGGTTGACCTACAATGTCACCGAGGAGCAGAGCGGTTATTTCCCTTGCCAAGAAGTGCTCCTTCCTGTTGACTGGGATCGCAAAGATTACCTTGCGTATTCCACAACCCTTGTTTCGCGTATGATGGTCACTTTTATTCGACCGGGATAAGACAATTCCGCTTCTATCTTCTTTGCGATCTCCTTGGCGAGATCCTTTGCGCTATCATCATTAATCTGATCGTGATTCACCATAATTCTGAGTTCCCGGCCAGCTTGAATGGCAAAGGCTTTTTCTACGCCTTCAAACCCTTCAGCTATTTTTTCCAGACTCTCAAGACGTTTGATGTAGTTATTAAGGGTTTCCCTTCTGGCACCAGGCCTTGCCGCGGAAATCGCGTCTGCAACCTGAACAATAACCGATTCAATACAATTCGGTTCAACATCGTTGTGGTGAGAGACGATTGCATTCACAATCCTGGGATCTTCCCCCATTTTCCTGGCTAGTTCCGCCCCAAGTTCCGCGTGACTAGAATCACTCTCGGAATCCATTCCCTTTCCGATATCGTGAAGGAGAGCTCCCCGTTTCGCTATTTCACGGTCTACCCCTATTTCAGCAGCGAGCATTCCAGCAATTATGGCAACCTCTTTTGAGTGCTGAAGAACGTTCTGGCCATAACTTGTCCGGAAATGGAGCCTTCCGAGGGCCCTAATACCATCATGGCTAATATTATGAATCCCCAAGTCGAAAAGGACCTTTTCACCCTCTTCGTAAATAATCTGGCTGACCTCACGGGTTACTTTCTGGACAACCTCTTCGATGCGGGCAGGATGGATACGACCATCCTGAATCAACCGCTCCAGAGATCGGCGTGAGATCTCCTTCCGAACAGGGTCAAAGCAGCTGATAACTACAGCTTCAGGGGTATCATCAATAATAATATCAACCCCCGTAAGGGTTTCTAATGTCCGGATGTTTCGACCCTCTCTTCCGATAATCCGGCCTTTCATTTCGTCGTTCGGGAGACTGACCGAGGTAATGGTAACCTCAGAACTGACCTCGGTCGCAATACGCTGTATCGTCGCGACGAGAATTTCCCTGGCTCTCTTTTCGGCCTGGGTTTGCGCCTCCTGTTCTGTTTTATTGATGATTACCTGGGCATCATGACGAGCTTCATTCTCCATTGACTGGATAATAAGCTTCTTTGCTTCTTCGGCGGTTAAGCCGGCAATTTTCTCTAGTTTACTTTTCCATTTCTCTTCTTCAGCCTGCAGAAAGGTCTCTCTCTCCCCAAGCTTTCTCTCACGGCTTGCAAGTGACTGCAGTTTCTGTTCAACGTCAGTCGTCTTTTTTTCTAGATTTTCCTCTTTCTGTAAAATCCTTCTTTCAAAGCGTTGGAGCTCATTCCTTCTATCTCTAAATTCTCTCTCAAAAGCATTACGTTCGCTCAAGAGCTGATCCTTCGTTTCCAGAAGGAGTTCTCGTTTCTCTGCCTCCGCTTCTTTTATCGCATCCTGTTTTACGCGCTCAGCTCTCTGTTCGGAGGATGAGAGCTGAAACCTGGCATATAGCCATCTGATAGTCCAACCTAGAATCAAACCAGCGAGAGGAAGAGCAAACATTAATATCACATTCATGTTCTTCCCCTACTTAATTTGTTAAAATCATTATAAGTATTCAGTCCTGTTTGTCAAGCAAGGCATATATCCATGTGATATACGTTACAGCTCCTGCATAAGGATTTCAGTGTAGAGCCGGAGAGGTTTATCAGCATACTTCAATCCGAAGAAAAGGTATCCCCTTTCACCATGCAGGAGAATAGGAAGGAACATCGTTCCATTGATAAATCGGCGCTCCTCTATACTCAGCTGATCATCCAGCTCAGGGAAGCCGGTCAATTTGCCGGTAAAGTAGAGTACTTTATTCTTTTCAAAAAAGTTTTTAAAACACTCAGATTGATTACTTATGCTTAAGTGTCTGTCGGATTGGATAAAACCTATAGAATATTCTGAGATTAGTCCCGATTCAGTAAAGGTAAGGATTGCGCTATAAAGAGCATTTACTTTCTTTGAAAGCCGTATCATCGACTTCATTACACCAATGGGGCCGGATTTGAACCTATTACGGTATTTATCATACGGGAACACCCCGGCAACCTCAGTAACCGCCTGCTTTGCCTTCTCCTGGTTCTTCCCGTCGTTCACAACTCTTCCAGTATCAGAAAAAATGGGTAACTCGAGGGGTTCCTCACCAGAGAACAGGTCCCCAATTGTCCCCTCGCGTGTTTCCTCATGACTATCAGATATTACTGAATCTACCAAACCCTTAAACTGAGAATCAGCCAGGCCCCGATCATCCTCATAAACCTCCTCCTTCACCTGATACATTCCATCATCCAATTCGATAGAATCTTCATGTTCAGAGGGAAATATTTCATGACCATCGGCAAATTCAAGGATCTTCTTCTCTGTCAGTATTTTAACTTTTTCTTCAAATGAAACAGAGGTATCAAATAGGGGAGCTTCCGCCTCCTCTATTTCTTCTATTTCTTCCGGCTCTTCAGCTTCTTCAAAGCTTTCAAGATTTTCCGCAGAATCAAACTCACCCAACTCCTCTAAAGGCTCAACTTCCTCAAGCTCATCCATTTCTGATATTTCAGCAGGTGTTTCGAGTTTTTCAATCTCCTGTGATTGTTCAGGAACCGTTTTTTTCTTGTGTCCCTGAAAATCCGCCTTCTGTTCATGCTGATCTTCCGGTTTGATCATAATACCCTCCTCCGGAACCCTCTCCAATTCAATTAAAGCAGAGCTTTTCTCATAGGAAGGGATCGAATAGGAGTCAAAAAATCTGTTTGAAAACAGGCTATATGAAAAGGAACCCCCGGCAACTTTTTCAAGCTGCATGATTTCCTGTTGTTCATCAATATGACGCGGTAATTCTTCAAGGACCTCTTCTGGTTCCCGCTCTAATTCAGTAAGTTCAAAGGGAATAATTTGTTCTTTCTCTTCTTCCGGCAGCGCTTCAACTTCTTCTAGCTCTTCAATATCTTCAAGTTCCCCGACATCATCTGACGCCTCCAGTTCTTCTAGTTCTTCTAGCTCTTCTAGCTCTTCTAGTTCTTCTAGTTCTCCTAGCTCTTCTGCGATCATTTCTCCAGGTGACTTAAGAAATTCCTCATCATCAAAAACTTCAATTGTACCAACCGCGTGAGCATCCTGGAATATTTCCTCAAGGTCAATTGCCTCCATATCATCAAGCTCATAAGTTGGGTAAAATTCCTGGAACCGCAGCATTGAAGGATCTGGAGCAAGCGGCGATGTGGACTGGAGCTCTATTAGTTCCGCTTCCTCTTCAGAAATCGGGAGGATTTCGTATGAATCCGCTTCAACATGGATTTCATCCAGTTCTGCAACTTCATCCTCTCTATAACGGTAGAGGTGCGTAACAGGACCCTCTTCAATAACTGCCGGCTCTTCAGGGACCTCTACCTCTTCGAGTGCTTCGATTTCCTCCGGCTCTGCTGCTTCTTCGACTTCTACCGGTTCTACTTCCTCAAGGGTCTCTAATTCATGTGGTTCTTTTAG
>JAGLYY010000024.1 GCA_023131935.1 Spirochaetales bacterium
TGAACCCGGATGAAGAGAGCGTGATTCAGTATGGTGATGTCACCCTCTCTATTCCGAAAGGAGCGGTGAAAGAACCTGTAACGATCGAGATTGAAAGACTTGCATGGGTAGATCCTTTGAATCCCGGAATGAGAAACGTAACTTCAGGTTCCGCGGGATACCGGTTCAAGCCGGACGGGATGGTTTTTGAGAAAAATATCACCCTTACTCTTCCTTATGATACAAGCCTGCACAGTGCTTCCGATGTTTTCGGCTTTTTCTATGATACCGGAGAAAAATCCTGGGAGATGATAAAACGGGTATCCATCGATACAGAGAATGGATTTGTAACAAGTGAAACAAACCATTTTACAGACTTCATTACTAGTACCATCGAACTTCCTCAGTCACCCGGCCCCCTGAACTTCAACCCTACGAGCATTAAGGACATTAAGGCGGCCGATCCATCATCCGGAATCACGACAATGCAGCCGCCAACTGTAAATAATCAAGGCGGCGCTAACCTTTCCTATCCCATCGTTATCCCTCCGGGTAGGCGGGGAATGCAGCCGCAAATTGCCCTTTCTTACAATTCGGAAGGGGGAAACGGCTGGTTGGGAATGGGCTGGGACCTGTCGGTCCCCTCAGTAACCGTGGATAGCCGCTGGGGTGTTCCAAGGTACGACGCGCAGTATGAAACAGAATCGTATCTTGTTAATGGCGGGCAGCTTGCGCATCTAACTCACCGGGATGGCGGTAATACCACAAGGGTCCCTGGAGATAAAGAGTACACCATGAGAAAGGAGGGAGTTTTTCAGAAGATTATTCGTCACGGGAACGGCCCTTCATCATATTGGTGGGAGGCGATCGATAAAAGTGGGACCCAATACTTCTACGGCGGTACACCCGAGAGTGGATTGGATCAATACGCGGTACTGGCGAGTCAAAACGGAAGTAAAATATCTGAATGGAAGCTTACAGAGGTACGAGATACCTACGGAAACCGTGTGGATTATGAGTATGCAACGGTGTATGACTCAGGCTTCGAAGGCGGAACCGGTTCCGTGCCGGGTGTTCAGCTGTATGTAAAGAGTATTCGTTACACAGGGCGACCCGGGGATGAGGGAAAGTATGAGGTGCGCTTTGTGCGGGACCGGGATTTGCCCGGATGGACAAGACGTTCAGATGTAAACATCAATGCACGCCCGGGATTCAAAGTAGTAACAGCGGATTTACTGCGTGTTGTGGAAATCTACTTCGAGTCAGCTTTGATAAGGAAGTATGAACTTTGCTACAAGAAAGGACTCTATGAAAAAAGTTTTATAGAAGAGATCCAACAGTACGGATCCGAAGGTCCTGAGTATTTTGCCACTACGTTTGAGTATGAAGAGGGAATATATAACGGGACAGTGTATGATGGCTTTGGACAGGCAAAATCGTACACAACATCGGAAAATGATGTGAATATACCGGGTATCTTTGGAGGGAAGGCAGGAGAGTCCATTTTAGGAACAAACTATACCACCGGAGGCGGATTACACTTGTATGTGGGATGGAGTACATCCGGGGCTAAGGCAAGTTCGGCCGGTGTCAAGTTTGGCAGTCGAGTTTCTTCCAGTGCTGCATTGATTTCGATGGTAGATATTAATGGTGACGGACTTCCGGACAAGGTATACCGGGCGAACGATACGTCGTACACGTATTATTACCGTCCGAACATCAGTACTGATGCGGGTGGAGAGCTTTTCGGACAGGCTTATATGATAAATTTCCCCGGCGGAGTGGACCTCAACAGGGATTCATCTCTGTCGTTTACTTTAGGAGCCGAAGGGTATGCTTTTGGAGCTAATGTATCCGCCAATGTAACTTTTGCGAGTACGGAATCTTCAACATACTTTGAGGACATAAATGGTGATGGCCTGACGGACCTGATTTATGACGGCGAAGCGTATTACAACCATCTGGAGGGTAATACACCCACATTTACCCGGTATTCGGAAGAAACCCCGGTACCGATCAGTGAAGGTTCTCTGGATTTAACAGGGATGATCAGGGAAGATCCTGAATTCTATGAAGCGGCTTTGGAAGCATCACCCCCCTTTGATGTGCTGCGGGTGTGGTCGGCTCACAGGAATGGGCGTGTAAGTATCAGCGGTCCGGTACGGTTAAAAGCATACAGCGATCCGGAATATCAAACGGATGACGGGGTGAAAATCGCGATACAGTTGAACAATCAGGTGTTATGGCAGAGTATCATCGTGGAACGGGATTTTGAACAGGAATATTACCCTGAAAATGTACATTCACTGGAAGTCAGCAAAGGGGACGTGCTTCTGTTTCGTGTCAATTCACGCGATGACGCACGGTACGACCGGGTTGAGTGGGACCCGGAAATTCGCTATGAATATGAAGATACGGCCCTCACGGATGCTAACGGACTTCCTATCAGTGTATACCGAGCCTCGACGGATTTCAGTGTATATGGCGGCCCGGGATTGCTTTACCTGCCTTACACCGGAACAGTAGATATTAATACTCTGGTTCACAAAATCGCCGCATTGACTGATGATGTTCAGGTGGTAATAAAACTGTATCAAGATGCAGAGGACCTTGAAGGGGTTGTTCTGTCCGAAACCGTTATCCCTGGGGATGATATGCAGGATACGCCAATCGACCTGAGTTCAATCGGAGTAGAAATGGGAAATAGCTTCGGTTTTGAACTGCAATCACACACTCCGGTAGATTTACAGCACATCAGTTGGATTCCTGTCGTGGAATATACAGCAGCATTAACCGAGGGGAATTCTCCCATAGAGATTACCGCTGATAACCAGGGGAGTTTCACTTTTTGTACGGCCCCACGGGCACAGGTGTATAAGACAAAAAATTATTATTCCGGTTGGGTGTCCGCTAATACCGGCACACTTTATATTGGTCAGATACCGGTAGCCGCTTCCTTGATCTCTGAAGAAACAGTGTTTTTCTCGATCAAACGTAACGGAGAGTTACTTTACAAAAGAGACCTGGCATTAGGGCAGATAGGTAATTACCTCAGTTTTGCCGTGAATGAAGGGGACAGGCTGTTTTTTGAAGTAACGAGTTCAGATCCGGAAGTTGTATTGAAAGATGATCTATTGTGGTCCTATAAAAAACCTGTGACTTCCCCTTTTTCTCCCCCGTTTCAATGGGGAGTGATGCCATATGGATTTAACAAAAGTGTAGATATTTTTGGAATCGCGGGATTACCGGTTCGTGGATGGTCGTATGTTGCTTACC
>JAGLYY010000240.1 GCA_023131935.1 Spirochaetales bacterium
TAGCTCTTCTAGCTCTTCTATCTCTGTTAGCTCTTCAGGGACCTCTACCTCTTCGAGTGCTTCGATTTCTTCCGGCTCTACCTTTTCTTCGACCGCTTCTTCGACTTCTACCGGTTCTACTTCCTCGAGAATCTCTACTTCCTGGAGTGTTTCAACCGTTTTAAGAGATTCTGCAACGACTGGTGTTGTCTCAGTTACAGTTTGTATTTGAGTAACAGAAATGGGAAATTTTTGACCGGAAAAGACATTTTTTATTGCTTCTTCCAGATTGGATATATCAATTTTTGCGACTTTTTCTTCTGAATATTTTTTCCCGAGAACTTCAACTATCTCATCCCAGCTCTTATCAATAAGCTCATCTGCCGATTTTTCATCTTTTATCCCTTTAATTCCACGTTTTATCTCTTTTTTTACTTTATCTCGACGAGTTTGGATCGTCTGTTGCCACCTCGCAAAGTCTATTTCCCCTTTCCGGTCCATATACTCTGTGAGAAAACGGATCTGAAATCGTTTTATCCGTTCACTGAGAACTACCATTCTATCTTGTTTCAGGCTTAGAACAAGAAACACTATGAGAAAGACAGAAATCGCGAAAGCAACAAAAAGGAGTATTTTTAAATTATTATTGATCTTTAAATCACTCTGGTTTATAAGATATCCCACATTTCCAATGTCTTCTACTGATTTCGAGAACAGCAAAAGAGTGGTGCCTTCCTCATTCGTAAGTACCGGTTCATTCTCAATATCTTCGGCTGTAATCCAGGATTTTTCTATCTCATCCAGTATTTCGGTAGTCGGTTCAATATTTCCTGAAAATAAATAACCGGTACCGCCAGGAAGACTTATATACTGACTCCATTGAAGAACTCCATCCTTAATCAGATAGCTTTTTAAATTTTCTAAATCTACATAATAAAGAGCTGTTCCTCTAAAATTATCCGACAAATCAATCACAGGGGAGCGATAAATGAGGTGTTTTCCCTTAGAATCAAGTGTTATCTCAGTTTCACCAGAAACAGTAAGGATTAATTCGTTTGAAGGAATATTGGTTTCAACTTCACTGAGTTTTCGGTATATTCGCTGGTAATCAGATTTAGAGATATAATCTCCAGGCTCGCTGCTATAATGCAGCTTGCCATCCGCATCAACGAGTCTTACATATAAGAATCCCGGTAATGCAGATTTCAGTTTTTTTATGAGATTATCGGTATTGAAAATGAGTTCACTGCTTTGTTCTCTGGAGAAATTTTGATACAGGATTTCACTCTCATCAATTTCCTTATACCTATCTAAGTAATTTTGATGATAATTCCTTATTAAATCAGAAGATATGATTAATTGCTTATCAATTTCGGAAATAACTCTATTATTATAAATTTTCGTTTCTATGGATGTAAATAACCCGGTAAATGACAGGATCGCGAATATAGCGAAACATAACACAGTTATGAGGAGACTAAATGCGATTCTCTGGGCGGCTTTCATCTATAAATATTCAATCTCCCTTTCTTACTAAGAGAATTTACAGTTATACTACACTATTATCGGATTTTTTTTAAGTCTGTTAACGCGGTAGTACTGGAGAAAACAAAAAAAGAGGGAGTTAATACCCCCTCTTCTTAAGACTAATGGTAATGTTCGAAACCTTTAGTCCTCTTACTTAGTACTCTTCTTGTTTTCCGCTTCGCTTTTCTTCTCTACAAGTTCAAGGAGTACCATATCCGCAGCATCACCGCTTCTTTTGCCCAGTTTTAATATTCTGGTGTACCCCCCGGGCCGCTCTGTGAACCTGGGACCAATATCGTTGAAGAGCTTTGCAATGATCCCCTTGTCGTAGATCTTTTTCGCGACGGTTCTCCTGTTATGGAGTGAATCGGCCTTTGCACGAGTGATCATTTTCTCAGCAGTTTTTCGCACTTCAAGTGCTTTCGCTTTTGTTGTCTTGATTCTTTCGTATCGAAACAGGGAAGTTACCATGTTTCGGTGAAGAGCCTTTCTGTGGCTGGTTTTTCTGCCAAGCCTGTTATAACCGATTTTATGCTTCATTTTCCTCTTCCTTTGTGTCTTGCAACTTCCGTGAGGTTTTCAGAATGCTGTAGTCAGTCATTCCGAGTGTTAGATTCCACTCAGCAAGCTTTTCTTTAATCTCCTGAAGAGACTTTTTCCCGAAATTCCTGGTTTTAGCAATATCATCTTCGGTCCTATTGGTAAGATCTCCGATAGATCGGATATTTGCGTTCTTCAGACAGTTACTTGAGCGTACAGAAAGCTCCAATTCCTCTACAGGTGTTGCAAGGATTTCACGAATCTTTATTTGCTCTTCATCGTCTTCATCATCACCGGCGATCGCGTCCTCATCAAAGTTTATGAAGATGGTAAAATGGTCCTTCGCGATTTTAGCAGCTTCCGCAACCGCATTTTCCGGGGCAACAGTACCGTCGGTAGTAACCTGGATAATGAGCTTTTCATAATCGCTTCTATGACCAACCCGGGTATTTTCAATAGCATAGTTTACCTTGCGTACCGGAGAGAAAACCGCATCGATAGGAATCGTTCCGATAACCTCAATGTACCGCTCGTTCGATTCAGCAGGCACGTAACCTCTTCCGAGATCAATCTGTACCTCAAAATCGATGTTAGCATGTTCCATCATAGTGGCAATCTTCAGGTCTTTATTCACGATATTGATACCATCTTTCTCAAAGTCCGCTCCAGTTATTTTACCAGGACCTTTGCACTCGATAAGGACGGTTTTCTGTTCTACATTATCAGTGATCTTAATCTGAAGCGCCTTGAGGGAATTAATGATTTCGGGCGTATCTTCAACAACTTCCGGTATGGATTCATACTCACTGGAAATCACATGAGGAGTCCCCTCCTCATCATAACTGGTTATTCTGACAGCAGATACTGCAAACCCCTGTATAGAGGAAAGCAGGATTCGCCGCAGAGTATTACCAATTGTCGTACCATACCCGCGTTCGAAGGGGTAAGCAGTAAAAATGCCAGTTGTTTCGTTTGTTTCACTGTGCTCAAAGGTTATACCCTTCGGCTTCTTAAAGCCCTTCATCAGGTTTTTACGCGCCATGTACACTCCCTATCTTGAATAAAGCTCAACGATTAACTGTTCTTTCACCTCTGCCAGATCGGAAACATCACTCCTCTTAGGCAATGCGATAACTTTTCCCTTCATCTCATCCGGATTAAGCTCAAGCCAGGGATACACACCGGATTTTGTATATTCCTTTAACGCGTCCTTGATGACTGTAAGCTTTTTGCTTTGTTCTTTGATCTCCACCACGTCATTTTCCCGTACACTGTAAGATCCAATGGTTACTTTCCTGCCATTTACCAGTACGTGCCCATGGGAAACTAACTGCCTGGCCTGTTTCCTTGAAGTCGCGAACCGTAATCGGTATACCATGTTATCAAGCCGACGTTCCAAGAGGATGATAAGGTTTTCACCCGTTTTCCCGGATAGACTCTCGGCTTTCTTAAAGGTATTTCTAAACTGCTTCTCGAACATACCATATGTTCTTTTCAGTTTCTGTTTCTCTCTGAGCTGCAGCCCGTAATCGGACATTTTTTTCTGTCTGGTTCTAGGTCCTTTTCCGGGAGGAGCAGCCTTTTTCGCGATAGGGCACTTTCCGCTAAGACACCTCTCCCCTTTCAGGAAAAGCTTCGTCTTTTCTGCCCTGCACAGCCGGCACTGGGGTCCGATATATCTTGCCATCTCTTTCTACCTCTATACTCTTCTGCTCTTTCTGGGTCGACAACCGTTGTGAGGAATGGGAGTAACATCCTTGATGCTCTTCACCCAGAGGCCCAAGCTGCCGAGAGACCTGATAGCCGATTCACGGCCAACACCCGGTCCCTTTACATATACATGAACCTCTTTGAGCCCATAATCCTTCGCCTTTTTTACCGCGGTTTCTGCGGTGGTTTGGGCCGCATAAGGGGTCGATTTCTTCGCTCCCCGAAATCCGAGTCCTCCGGCGCTTGCCCATGAAAGAGTATTTCCATTCAAATCGGTAATGGTAACAATGGTATTGTTAAAGGTAGCTTGAATAAAAACCTTCCCTTCATATACCGATTTTTTCTCTTTTCTCTTCTTGGATATCTGTTTAGCCAATTCTGCTTCCCTCCAGACTATTTAGCAGCCTTTTTCTTTCCGGCTACCGTCCTTTTCTTGCCCTTTCTTGTTCGGGCATTTGTCTTGGTCCTCTGACCGCGAACAGGTAATCCTTTTCGATGTCTTAAACCGCGGTAACAACCAATATCCATTAGACGTTTAATGTTCAGGGCGACCTCGGTCCGAAGACGTCCCTCTACTTTATAATCTGTATCCAGGATCTGTCTGAGTTTTGAAATTTCCTCAACCGACAGATCGTTGATCTTCCTATCCGGATCAATTCCGGTTTTTTTACATATTTGAACAGCACTTGTCCGCCCTATACCAAAAATGTAGGTTAGGGCGATTTTTGTATTCTTGTTCGGAAGGTCGATACCTGCAATTCGCGCCATTTATAACTCCTACTTCTGTCTCTGCTTATGCTTAGGATTTTCGCAGATAATCCTGAGGACACCCTTTCTTCTGATGACCTTGCACTTATCGCACATTCGCTTAACACTCGTACGTACTTTCATCGTGTACCTCTCTACAGATTCCTGGAACGGATCTTGCCTTTCTTCACAAGTCCGTCGTGGTGATGCATTCTAAGATGACCTTCTATCTGGGACATCGTATCAAGATCAACACCAACCATTATGAGCAGCGATGTTCCGCCCATTATCATAGCAACTTCCATGGGGAAGTTAAATAATCGCTGTACAACCGAGGGTATGAGCGCAATAAGGGCAAGAAACAGTGCCCCCGGGAGGACGATTCTGTTAAGAATTGTCGTCAAATGCGCTTCCATCTTCTCTGACCGTACACCAGGGATTGACCCGCCATTCTCCCTTACCTGTTTCGCGATTTCTGAAGGATTCAGTGAAATCTGCGTATAAAAATATGCGAAAAATATAATGAGCAGGGTATAGGCTACCAGATATGGTCCTCCATTTGGCCTTAGCCAATAGGAGAAATCCGCGAACCATTTCACCTCCGGGCCAAGACTGCTGGCAATCTGGAGAGGGAAAGTCAGTACTGCGCTTGCAAAAATAACGGGAATAACTCCCGACGGATTTATCTTGAAAGGAATATAGGTATTCTGAGCCCCATACATCCTTCTTCCGACTACCCTCTTTGCATAATGCACAGGGATTTTCCGCTGACCCTGCTGTTCGTATACAACAAGAGCGACAACACCAACAAACATCCCGAGCACAATGATAACAAAGACAGGGTTAAGCTCGCCGGACTGAACTCTCCGGAACAGTACAATAAAAGCATTCGGCATTCTTGCTACGATACCAGCGAAAATCAACAGGGAAATACCGTTACCGATACCTCGTTGGCTGATCTGTTCGCCGATCCACATAAGAAAGACCGTTCCGGTTGTTACCGTAATCATAGCGATGATGGTATAAGGAAGTCTTGCCATGGTGATCGCATCGGGGATCTGATTGGCATATATGGTCACTACATATGATTGAACAATACATACCATCACTGTGCCATATCGAATGTACCGCTGAATCTTCTTCCGTCCACCCTCTTCTTCTGAAATCTTTTTAAGGGCTGGAAAAACGAGAAGGAGAAGCTGCATGATAATCGACATGGAGATGTAGGGCATAATACCTAACATGAACACCGAAAAGTTCTTGAATGCTCCACCTGCAAAAAAGTCGATATATTCAGTAATACCGATAGCCCCACTTCCCGCTTGGGATAAAAAGTAGAGCTTCAATGCATTTACATTGATGCCCGGAATCGGAAGTGCGGCACCGAGTCTGAAAATAATGAGCATTCCGAGGGTAAAAAAAACCCGATCCCTCAGATCTTTTATCCGTAGTATGTCCGCTAAAGGATTGCTTGCCATAGTTTTCTAATCCTTATTCGATGATCTTGCCACCGGCTTTTTCGATTTTCTGTTTCGCGCTCGCCGATACCTTTGTAACCGCGACTTCAAGTTTCCGGGTAATCTCACCGGAACCGAGAATTTTAACCATTACGGCCTTACCTTTCACAATTCCCTTCTCTTTCAGGCTCTGAAGATTTACCGTTTCGCCGTCGGCGAACTTACTCTCGAGAACATCAAGGTTTACCACCTGGTATTCCTTCTTGAAAGGGTAGTTAGAAAATCCCCTTCTTGCAATCCGACGGTAAAGGGGCATCTGCCCACCTTCGAAACCAGGCCTTACGCCTCCACCGGAGCGGGATTTCTGTCCATCATGCCCGCGCGTACACGTTCCACCTCTGGTGGAACCGTATCCACGGCCTACAATTCTTTTCTTTTTCGTTGCACCTTTTGGAGCATGTAACTCGTTCATAACTATCTTATCTCCTCAACCTTCACCAGATGGGAAACAGAATGTACCATGCCAAGGAGTGCAGGATTTGCATCGAACTCTTTAGACTGATTCAGCTTTCGCAAGCCTAATGCACGTACGGTCTTTTTCTGCTCCGGCTTCCGGCCGATGGTACTCCGTATTAATGTAACACGAATTTTCATACCTTAACCCCACATCTCAGAAATGGTTTTCCCCCGGTTGGCGGCTACTTCCTTTGCGTCAAGGATATTTTCAAAACCCGCAAACACTGCTTTAACGATATTCATCGTATTTTTAGAACCAAGGGATTTACTCAGGATGTCATTTATTCCACAAGCTTCCATCACTGCACGAACAGGTCCGCCGGCTATAATTCCGGTACCGGGGGAGGCAGGTTTCAGCATCACTTTCGCGCTCTTAAACTCTCCTGTTATTGCGTGAGGCAGGGTTTCCTGTTTCATAGCAACCGTAATCATGTTCTTTTTGGCCTTTTCGATACTCTTTCTTATTGCCTCGGCAACATCATTTGCTTTTCCAAACCCGTATCCAACCCGTCCTTTCCTGTCACCTACTACGGTGAGGGCTGAGAAGGAAAAGCGTCGACCGCCCTTAACAACCTTAGCAACCCGGTTGAGTTTGATAAGCTTTTCGATGTATTCGTTATCTCTATCTCTGGACCTATCTCTATTTCTAGATCTATCCACCGTTTCCCCCTAGAATTTAATTCCGGCTTCCCGGGCGCCGTCCGCGATGGCTTTTACGACTCCATGAAACAGATACGCGTTACGATCAAAGACTACCTCTTCAATCTTTTTCTTCTTAAGCCGTTCGCCGATGACCTTACCCAGCTTACCTGCATCTTCCACCGTATTCTTCAAGTTCTGATACTCCTTTTCCATACTGGAAGCGGAAGCTATAGTTTTCCCAACGGTATCGTCTATCACCTGAACATACATATGCCGGTTGCTTCTGAATACGCTCATTCTCGGCCTGTCGTGAGTTCCTGAAATTCTTTTCCGGATACTCTTTTTTCTTTTAAGCCGTCTTCTGCGCTTTTCAGCTATCCTCTTCATCTACTTACCCTACTTAACACCGGATTTACCAATCTTCCGCCGGATAGTCTCATCCTCATACCTTATCCCCTTACCTTTATATGGCTCTGGGGGTCTGAGGGACCTGATTTCCGCCGCAGCCTGGCCGACCTTTTGCTTATCAATACCGGAAATAACAACTTTATTGTTGCCTTCACAGGTAATAGTCAGGTCAGGGATGATTTCGTACTCAATCTGATTTGAGTAACCCAGATTCAAAGCGATCATATTACCCTTAACTTCAGCACGATAACCAACACCGTTAATAATCAGCGATTTGGTAAATCCCTTGCTTACACCCGTTACCATATTCTGGATAAGATTCCGGTAAAGGCCATGGAATGACCGCGCCTCCTTGGAATCATTTTTCCTCGTCACAATAGCGAGATTATCCTTTACAGTAATATCTACCCCGGGTTTATAGTCCTGAGTAAGTTTACCCTTTGGACCTTCTACCGTGATTTGGTAGTCTTTGACATCTACCTTCACGCCCTGAGGTATCTCAACCGGTAATTTCCCAATTCGAGACATTGTAACCCTTCCTTACCAGACAGAACAGATCAGTTCGCCACCGACCTTTTTTTCTGTTGCTTTCCTTCCTGTGGTAACTCCAGTGGATGTGGAAACAATTACTGTGCCGTATCCATTGAGTACCCTGGGCAGCTTTTTATAACCGGAGTAGATTCTCCGCCCCGGTGTGGAGATCCTCACAATACCATGTATAACGGGTTTGCTTTTCTCGTCATATTTCAGAAAGATCCTCATATTATTCATACCTTCCTGAGAAATCTTCTTGAAGTTCTTGATATAGCCTTCATTTTTCAGAATCTTCACGACCTCAAGCTTGAGCTTTGAAGGCCGAATATCGACTCTATCATGACCCGCGCTACTAGCGTTTCTAATCTTTGTTAACATATCAGCCATAGGATCAGTAACAGCCATACTATTCTCCCTACCAGCTCGATTTCGTTACGCCGGGTATCAAACCTTCGCTCGCTAACTTACGAAAGCAGACCCTGCATATCTGAAATTTCCGCATATAACCACGCGGTCTGCCGCAGATACGACATCGGTTTACCTTTCTCGTACTGTATTTCGGTTTCCGCTGGGCTTTTACAATCATCGATTTCTTTGCCATTCGATCTCTCCCTATTTCCTGAAGGGCATACCGAGTTTTGATAGAAGGCTGCGAGCCTCTTGATCGGTATTAGCCGTCGTCACAATAGCGACATTCAAACCACTCACCCTTTCGATTTTGTCATAATCTATCTCAGGAAAAATGATCTGTTCCGTGATTCCAAGGGAGAAATTCCCATGTCCGTCGAAAGCATTGGGATTAACCCCGCGAAAGTCTTTGACCCGCGCGAGAGCAATATTCATGAGCCTGTCAAGAAACTCCCACATAATATCGCCCCGGAGTATTACCTTAGCTCCAACTTCCATACCTTCACGAAGTTTGAAGTTGGCGATCGATTTCCGTGCCTTTGTTTTTACCGGTTTTTGACCGGTAATCAGAGCAATCTCCTGAACAGCAGCATCCAGAAGTTTTTTGTTCTGAATAGCATCACCACAACCAACACTTACACTTACTTTTTCGACCCTGGGAACCTGCATAACAGTTGAATATCCGAACTCTTCAGTAAGACCGGAAATAACCTTCTCTTTATACAGCTTTTTCATTGTAGGATTATAAGCACTCATTACAGTTCTTCCCCAGTTTTCCTAGCTATGCGGACCTTCTTTCCGCCCTCAATCTTATAACCGATACGGGCAGGCTCTCCCTTCTTGGTTAGAATCATTACATTAGAAGCTTCGAGGGCCGCTTCTACTTCAATGATCCCTCCCTTGTCGTTCTGGCTTTTAGGCTTTACCGCCTTTTTCACCATATTGAGTCCTTGCACGATCACCCGACCCTTTACATGATCAATTTTGAGGATCTTACCTGTCTTGCCTTTATCTTTTCCGGCAATGACCATGACCGTATCTTCTTTCTTCAGTTTGATATTCATCTTCTTTCTCACAACGCCACCTCTTTACAGAACCTCAGGAGCCAGAGAGACGATCTTCATGTAGCCAACGTCCCGAAGTTCCCTCGCGACCGGGCCGAAGATCCTCTTTCCCATCGGATTCTGGTTCTGATCAATGATAACGCAGGCATTGTCATCAAACCTGATATAAGTGCCGTCTTTACGCCTGTATTCTTTCTTTGTCCTGACGATAACAGCTTTCTGAACATCGCCCTTCTTGATTGCCGCATTTGGAAGCGCGTCTTTAACTGCGACAACGATGATATCGCCAATACTTGCAGTTTTTCGCTTCGAGCCGCCAAGAACCTTGATGCACTGAACCTTCTTGGCGCCACTGTTATCAGCGACGTTCAGATACGTTTGCATCTGTACCATATCGCTACTCCTTATATCCCACTTACTTAGCCCGCTCGACGATTTTTTCGAGACGCCAGCACTTATCTTTGCTGATAGGCCTGCATTCAACTACACTGACGGTATCGCCAATGCGGGCCTCATTCTTCTCATCGTGAGCCTTTACCTTCTTGGTATCGGTGACGTACTTCTTATAAAGACCGTGCAGTTTCTTCGTGGTAATAGCAACAACGATGGTTTTTTCCATTTTGTCACTCACGACCTGTCCGGTATATGTCTTTTTAGTCGACTTCCTTTCCACAGTTGTCACTCCTAACTATTCCGAATACTTAAAGAGTATTCGTGAATGATGGTATTCAGCCTGGCAATTCTCCGGCGGATATTCCTTTTTTCCAAAGGATTTTCCACATGACCAAGCACACTGTTAAATCGGAGATCGAGGTATTTCTTCGTGAGTTCCTCACGTTTTGTTACCAACTCTTCGTACGTCAGATCGTTAAAAGAATCTTTCATAACCTACTCCAGATCTCTCCTCTTTACGAACTTCGTTTTAATCGGAAGTTTCGTACCAGCCAGTTTCATGGCTTCTCTGGCAAGCTCAAGATCGACCCCTGCCATCTCAAACATAATCCGACCGGGTCTGATAACAGCAACCCAGCTTTCGGGATTTCCCTTTCCTTTGCCCATCCTGGTTTCAGCAGGTTTTTTGGTATAAGGTTTATCGGGAAAGATCCGAATCCAGACCTTACCACCCCTCTTGATCTTTCTGGTCATGGCGATACGGGCTGCCTCAATCTGGCGGTTGGTAATCCACTTCGGCTCAAGGGCCATCAGACCATACTCGCCGAAGGAGATATTATTACCGCGGGAAGCAATCCCTTTAAGCTGTCCTGCTTTCCGCTGCGTTTTTCTCCACTTAACTCTCTTTGGACTCAGCATGATTCGTTAACTCCTAGCACTCGCCCTGTCTCTTTTCTTAACGAGAAGCCCTGCATCTTCCTTTCTGTCTTTCTTATAAACTTCGCCGTTAAATACCCAGACTTTTATTCCAATAGTACCAAAAGTGGTCTGAGATTCTGCGAAACCGTAATCGATATCAGCCCTGATGGTATGAAGAGGAATTCTTCCATCTTTATACTGCTCAGTCCGGGACATTTCGGCGCCACCAAGACGGCCGGAAGCCTTTATTTTCACACCCTGAACACCAGCTCTCATGGCACCGCTTACAGCCATTTTCATGGCCCGTCTGAAGGATCCGCGAGAACGGAGCTGCCGGGCAATATTCAACGCAATAAGCTGAGCATCTGCCTCAGGCCTCTTGATCTCTTTGATCTTTAGCTGGATTTTCTTCTTCACCATCTTCTGCAGCCGGCTGCCAATCTTCTCGATGTTAGACCCCTTTGCTCCGATTATGATACCAGGCCGGGATGTATGGATTACAATGGTTATCCTTTGAGGATGCCGGATAATCTCTACATTAGCGATCTCCGCCCCACGTGCTTCGGGCGCCTTTTCGAGGGCTCTTCTCAGCAGGAGATCCTCATGCAGGGTATCAGCATATTCCCGGGGATCAACATACCACTTCGATTTCCAGGTTTTATTGATACCAAGACGAAAGCTGTTCGGATTTACTTTCTGACCCACTTTACACCCCCTTCTTCCTGATTTCATCAACAACAACAATAATATGGCTCATCCTTTTAAGAAGGATGTCCCGTTGTCCCCGGGAGCGGGGCCAGACCCTCTTAATCCGAGGACCTTCGTTTATCTGAAGTTCTGCAATATAGAGCATCTCTTCATCGAGATTCTTGTTCTGATACAGAGCGTTAGCAGCGGCGGATTGTACCACCTTCCTAAGCAGCCCGGCACCCTTTTGAGGGAGATTCTCCAGTATCGCGACAGCCTCAGCGTATGGCTTCCTCCGAACAACGTCAGCGACCCGGCGCATCTTGGTCGGAGAAATCATCAGGTGCTTGGCAGTCGCCATATAGCCTTTCTTCGCTTCCATCTTTCTCTTCACCTATCTCTTCGATTTCCTGTCAGAGCCTGCGTGCCCCCGGAAAAGCCGTGTAGGAGCGAACTCTCCTAACTTGTGCCCAACGAGGTTCTCAGTGATGTATACAGGCACCCAGGATTTCCCGTTGTAAATAGAAATGGTAAAACCTACCATTTCAGGGATAATGGTCGAAGTCCGGGAATAGGTTTTAATCATCCTCTTCTCTCCGGACTTACTCTGCTCAAGAACTCTTTTATAGAGTTTCTTTTCTATAAACGGACCCTTCTTTATCGACCTAGCCACGTTTTACAACTCCTACTTCCGCTTCTTAACAATAAACTTGCTGGAAGATTTCTTTTTCTTCCGAGTTTTATAACCCTTGGTAGGCTTACCCCAGGGGGTAACAGGATGCCGTCCACCGGAGGTTTTTCCTTCACCACCGCCATGGGGGTGATCGTGGGGATTCATAACAACTCCCCGCACCTTCGGCCGCCGCCCGAGCCATCGAGACCGTCCCGCCTTACCGATTGAGATATTCATATTGTCTTCGTTACCAACATCGCCAATGGTGGCGTAGCATTTTTTGAAGACCATCCTCATTTCGCCGGAGGGCAGCTTCAGAGTAACGTAGTCTCCTTCCTTAGCGACAACGGTTGCCCGTGTCCCCGCGGATCGTACCAACTGACCACCCCGGCCAAGCTGCAGCTCGACGTTGTGTACATTCAGACCGAGTGGGATCTTTTCCATGGGCAGAGCATTTCCAAGCTCAAAAGGAGCTTTTTCGCCGCTCATGATTTCCTGTCCAATCCGGAGCCCTTTAGGGGCAATAATGTAACGCTTCTCGCCATCCGCGTAATGAATCAGGGCAATATTGGAAGTTCTGTTCGGATCGTATTCGACCGTAGTAACCTTCCCGGGAATCCCGTATTTATCTCTCTTAAAATCAATAGTCCGGTATTTCCGCTTATGGCCCCCTCCCCGTCTTCTAACGGAGATATGACCGTTGCCTCCACGACCCGCTTTCTGCATTTTCCCCTTGGTAAGGGATTTCTCAGCCTTCTTCGTGGTAATCTCTTCGAAGGTGAGAGTGGACTTGTACCGCAGGCTTGGGGTTCTTGGTCTATATGTTTTAATACCCATCCTCTATCTCCTTACACTCCATCGATCATGTCGATCTTGTCTCCAGGAGCAAGAGTGACGATCGCCTTCTTCCATGGGGTTGTGTGTCCAACCCGCATACCAGACCGTGAACGGGAAGCTCTCGGCTTCTTCTTCACATTGATGATAGTACATTTGACCGGTTTTACAGAAAACAGTTCCTTTACGGCCTGTCTGATCTGATTCTTATTGGAATTGGGATCAACCTTGAAGATATACTTCCGCTGCTCCCCTTCGCGCATTTCATTTGATTTTTCCGTAAGCACCGGTTCCAGAATAATCGATTCAGCTCTCATCTCGTTAAACCCCTTTCGCTACTTTCCGCCGTAAAACTCATTGAGCTCCGCGGCGGCAGTTTCAAGGACGAGCAGATTCTTCCCATAGAAGAGATCATGAGCTCTCAGCCTGTTGTACGACAGCATGGTGAGCCAGGGAATGTTTCTTCCCGCCTGCTTCACCATCTGATCATCGTCTTTGAGTATCAGAACAGTCCTTTCCTCTTTGACGAGATTCCTGAGAAGACTGACCAGCTCTCTGGTTTTCCCGGATTCAACCGTAAAGTCTTCAACAACTCTCAGCCTGTCTTCTTTGACCTTAAGACTCAGGATAGCTTTCATCGCCGCCCGTTTCATCTTCTTCGGGATTGTGTAGCTGTAATCCCTTGGCTTCGGACCAAACACCGTCCCACCGCCTACCCACAGGGGCGAACGTCTGTGACCAGCTCGTGCCCGGCCGGTCCCTTTCTGCCGGTATGGCTTGGCGCCAGAACCGCGAACCTCGGACCTGCCCTTAGTGGAGGCGGTACCTACCCGCTTATTCGCAAGCTCGTTCCGAATAGCGTAGTAGATGACACTGTCATTTACCTCACGGCCAAACACGTCATCATTGAGTTCGATATTTTTAATCTCTTCGCCTTGAATCGAAAAGACTTTTGTTTTCATCTTTGCCTCTATCTTTTCTTTGCTCGCTTAACAACTACAACGCCGTTCTTCGCACCAGGCACTGCACCCTTTATCAGGAGCACCTGCTTTTCTTCATCAACTCTAACGATTCGCAGGTTCTGCACAGTAGTCCTTTCGCCGCCCATTCTGCCAGCCATCTTCCGTCCCCTAAAAACCTTAGCGGGCCAGGCAGCGTTTCCGGTACCACCAATACCACGATGGAATTTTGAACCATGGGTTTTCCGTCCGCCACTAAATCCGTAGCGCTTCATTACACCCTGAAATCCCTTACCTTTCGAAGTACCCGTTATATCAACAAAACCGAGATCATTGAAGATTTCGACACCAAAGGTGTCGCCAACCTGACACTCTTTTTCGAAGTCCCGGAATTCAACCAGATTTTTCTTAGGGGCATTGCCTTCGGCAAACTGTCCCGCATAAGGTTTTGTCACCCGATTCTTCTTCTTGTCTTCAGTGCCCATAACATAAGCGTTATAACCTTCTTTCTCGGTAGTACGTGCTCCGACGACGACATTATCGTCAAACTTGATAACTGTAACAGGAGTCAGCACCCCTTTGTCATCAAAAACCTGTGTCATTCCAACCTTTCTACCGATCAGCCCTAACATCTTCTACCTCAAATCACTAATTCTTACTGCTTGATTTCGACATCAACGCCAGCTGGCAGCTCCAGCTTCATGAGAGCATCCATAACCTTTGAAGAGGGATCGAGGATATCGATAAGCCTCTTGTGTGTTCTCATCTCAAACTGCTCTCTAGCCTTCTTGTTTACGTGGGGCGACTTTAAAACAGTATATTTATTAATCCTGGTGGGAAGGGGAACCGGTCCCACGACCTTCGCACCAGCTTTCGCAACCGTCTGCACAATCGCCTTCGCGCTTTGATCTATCAACTCGACATCGAACCCTCGAAGCCGAACACGGATTCTGTCCATTTCTCCTCCAACTCCCGAAAAAGAGACAAGCCCCGCCGGAAATACTCCGGCGAGACTTATTTCAACAGGAGGTTATTCGATGATCTCGATAACCTGTCCGGAAGCTACAGTTCGGCCACCTTCGCGGATAGCAAATCGGAGACCCTGCTCCATAGCAATCGGATGAATCAGTTCAACCAGGATTTCTGTATTATCACCAGGCATAACCATCTGCTTATCTTCACCCAAAGATACAGTACCGGTGATATCGGTAGTCCTGAAGTAGAACTGAGGCCTGTAGCCTGTGAAGAAAGGAGAATGACGACCACCCTCTTCCTTGCTCAGACAGTAGATAGTAGCCTTGAATTTATGGTGAGGAGTTATGCTGCCGGGCTTCGCAAGAACCTGCCCTCTTTCAACAGCTTTCTTATCGACACCCCGCAGAAGAGCGCCAATGTTGTCGCCTGCCTGGCCATCATCGAGAAGCTTGTTAAACATCTCTACACCGGTACACACAGTTTTCTGAGTTTCCCGAATGCCTACGATCTCTACCTCGTCACCAACTTTTACAACACCCCGATCGATACGACCGGTGACAACAGTTCCCCGGCCCTGAATGGAAAAAATATCCTCAATAGGCATAAGGAAAGGCTTGTCAACATCCCGCTCAGGAAGAGGGAAGTAGGTGTCCATTGCCTCGATAAGCTCAACAACACACTTGGTCTTCTCAGGATCATCAGGATTCTCCATCGCCTGGAAAGCGGAACCCTTGATGATAGGGATTTCATCCCCGGGGAAACCATACTCATTCAGCAGATCTTTCATCTCCTCTTCAACAAGCTCAATAAGATCAGGATCATCAACCTGGTCAGTTTTGTTAACAAAGACGATGAGAGCGGGCACGTTTACCTGACGGGCGAGAAGGATGTGCTCTTTGGTCTGAGCCATCGCGCCATCGGTAGCGGCAACTACTACAACCGCGCCATCCATCTGAGCGGCACCTGTTATCATGTTCTTGATGTAGTCAGCGTGACCCGGACAGTCAACGTGAGCATAGTGCCTGTTAGGAGATTCATACTCAACGTGCCGAGTGTTAATCGTTATACCTCTGGCTTTTTCTTCAGGAGCATTATCGATTTCTTCATAACTCATCACTTTGGAACCATGAAGCTTTGCACAATACATGGTTATAGCAGCAGTGAGAGTTGTTTTTCCATGGTCAACGTGACCAATGGTACCAACGTTAATATGTGGCTTTGTCCTCTCGAACTTTTGTTTAGCCATCATTTCCTCCTTGTGACTAAATAAACATGATACATGCTTAATTAAACACCTAAATTATTAAGGATCGGGAAAGAGGATGACCCCTTTCTGCCCAATACCCCGAACGAAATGTTCTTGTTTTCCTGTTTACGATTGATGTTAAGACGAATGGTTAGCCAGGTAAGTATTACTATTCTTTCCTTCTGAAGGCATGAACTAAAAATCCATAAAACCCAAGAAGACCTGCACCACCTTAACACGCCGTACCCTTATAATTTAAGAATACAAGATGTTCGGTTTGGCTCTTACAAGCCTCGCCCGCAATCCTGCTACACACTTTACAGTATTGGATCGACAGACATAAACAAGATCCGCGTTCCTCCCAACCTGGCAACGCTCCGGCCGAAAGCAGCATCCTTATATCAAAGGATACAGCAAAATCCTGTCCCACCTCTACAGCCCCGACAGATCCCTATTGATTCCCGCGGGAGCTTTGTAAAGTTTGCTTATTCTATTCAGAACAAGTTATTAGGTCAAGTACCTAAGAGGTGTATTCCCACCCCTCATGTTTTTTATTGGAAAATTGATTTCCTTTGCTTCATTACCACCGGTAGTGGGAAAAAGCTTTGTTCGCTTCGGCCATTCTATGAGTATCTTCCTTCTTCTTGAAGGCAACACCGGTAGAATTAGCTGCATCGAGGAGCTCAGCACCCAATTTCTCGCCCATAGACCTGCCGCTTCTGTCGCGGGCCGCCTTGATAATCCACCTCATAGCCAGCGCTCCCCGCCGGGATTCCCGGACCTCTACCGGAACCTGATAGGTCGAACCACCGACCCGTCGTGATTTAACCTCAACCATGGGTTTAACGTTTTCAAGAGCCTTAAGGAACACCTCAAGAGGATTGTCATTACCTTTCGCCTTAATGATATCCATGGCGGAATAGAGGATTTTCTTAGTTACCGACCGCTTGCCGTGAAGCATCATCCGGCTGATAAACTTTGTGACGAGTACATTGTTATACTCTGGATCGGGCAGGATCTCCCGCTTTGGAGTTACTTTCCTTCTTGCCATCTCTATCCCCCTTAAGCCTTAGGTTTCTTGGCGCCATACTTGGAACGCCCCTGACGCCGGTCATCTACTCCAAGGGTATCCTTTGCCCCCCGGATAACGTGGTAACGAACACCAGGAAGGTCTTTTACCCTCCCTCCTCTAAGCAGCACAACGGAGTGCTCCTGGAGGTTATGGCCGATACCGGGGATATATGCAGTAACCTCAATTCCATTAGTAAGTCTTACCCTGGCGACTTTTCGCAGGGCGGAGTTCGGCTTCTTCGGAGTAACAGTCATTACACGTGTACAAACACCACGCTTCTGAGGACATGCATCCAGGGCTGGTGCATTTGTCTTCTTCTTGGATTTCTTTCTTCCTTTCCGAACAAGTTGATTTATCGTCGGCATGTATCTATACCACTCCCTTAATCTCTATCTCTATAACTCTCTATAACGCCCTATAGCTCTCTATCTATAGACGGCTTATAGATCATTATTGCGTGGAAGCTGAATGTATCAGCCCCCACCGAAAAAGTCAAGTCCCCGCAAGGGACCCCAGCAGTTCTCATTATGGCCCAT
>JAGLYY010000241.1 GCA_023131935.1 Spirochaetales bacterium
TCCATGTCAAAATGAGAATTGCTCAAGGGACCCGATGACACCCGAGGGTTGATTTTCAGATCCTCACTCTCCACCGGTTGTAGATAATTCCTTCTCATCAACCAGTTCGGCGGGAGTAGCACCCTCTACCACCGATTCCTTTTCAAGTTTCCGTTGCTCGAGGATAAGCTGTATTGACGCATCCAGATCCTCAGAATCCTCATTAAACAATTTAACATCACGGTAATTTCGTTTTCCAGTTCCAGCAGGTATCAAGTGACCAATAATGATGTTTTCCTTAAGGCCACGAAGTTCATCCGTGCTCCCCGCGATTGCGGCATTGGTGAGTACCTTGGTTGTCTCCTGGAAAGAAGCAGCGCTCAGAAAGCTTTCAATATTCAGGGAGGCTCTGGTAATTCCAAGGAGAATCGGTTTTGCTACCGATGCCTGACCACCCTCCCGGGATACCTTTAAGTTCTCTTCGTGAAACCTGTATTTATCCACCTGATGTCCATAGATAAAGTTCGTGTCTCCGACCTGAACAATCTCAACCTTCCTCATCATCTGCCGGACGATGACTCCTATATGCTTGTCGTTTATATTTACACCCTGGAGTCTATAGACCTCCTGAACCTCATTAAGAAGGAAAGACTGTAGAGCATTTTCCCCAAGGATATCGAGAATGTCATGAGGGTCGTATACACCATCACAGAGGGCTTCTCCGGATTCTACCATGTCGCCGTCCCTTACAAGGAGGTGTTTCCCCATAGGAACGGTATGCTTGAATGAATTGCCATAAACATCTTCAACCATTATGACCCGCTTGCCCTTTACAATATTTTTAAATCGAACGCTTCCACTTATCCGGGTAAGAACCGCGGCATTCTTTGGCCTGCGTGCTTCAAAGAGCTCTCCTACCCGTGGAAGACCACCGGTAATATCTCGTGTTTTCACACTTTCCTTGAGAATCTTGGCAAGGGTTTTTCCCTTCTTCACAGGGTCCCCATCCTCTACACTCAGGTAAGCTCCACCAGGGATGAAGTAATTTACAAGCTCGTTACCCTGATCATCCACTATAATGATTCTGGGCTGGAGAGATTCGAGGGTAAATTCGGTGATCTTTTTATCAACCTTTCCTGTATCCTCGTTAATCTCCTCCTTCATCGTAGTTCCGAGAACGATATCAACAAAACGGATCGTTCCACCAGATTCAGAAATGATTGGCTCAGAGAAGGGGTCAAATATAGCAATTGATTCTTCAGCTTTGACGATATCTCCAACCTTAACGAGGAGTTCCGCGCCATTGCGGATTTCTATCTTCTGGTGCTGTGAAACAAGAAGGATTTCCTCCCCGAGGAGCCTGACGAATCCGATCTCTGCCGCTTTCAGCTCCTCTTTGCCCCGTTTCCCAAGAACATCTCTGGTAATGACCTTCTGCCCATCTTCAACAAGGACTTCGTCACCTTTCTTCAGAGGGATCCGTTGGAGAACCCTGTCAGCCAGAACATACCCTTTTCGGGTAAAGAGAATGTCGCCGTTTTCCAAGGTTACGACAGAACCGGCTATCTCTGTTATCAAGACTGCGTACTTCAGGTAGGTCCTGTTTTCCTCTACTATTTTAGTTGCCGCCCCTCCAATGTGGAAGGTACGCATGGTAAGCTGGGTACCCGGCTGGCCGATAGACTGGGCAGCGATAATACCAACCGCTTCACCAATCTCAACAGTTTTATTCGTAGCCAGATTTCGGCCGTAACACTTCCGGCAGACCCCATGCTTCGCCTCACAGGTAAGAACTGTTCTGATCCGAACACTTTCGATACCAAGATCTTCAATCTTCTGAGCAAGTTCATCGGTGATCTCTTCGTTCACATCGATGATAACCTCTCCGGTAATTGGATGTTTTACCCGTTCAAGGGTAAACCGCCCGGTAATACGATCAGCCAGAGACTCGACAACCTCTTCACCATCCTTTATGGCATGTTGTTCAATACCGTTGATAGTACCACAATCATCTTCGTTTACCACCACATCCTGGGCAATATCAACAAGACGACGGGTAAGATATCCGGCATCGGCGGTTTTCAACGCTGTATCCGCAAGGCCTTTTCGGGCGCCGTTAGTAGAGATGAAGAATTCGATTATCGAAAGACCCTCTTTAAAATTGGACCGGATAGGCAGCTCGATAATGTCTCCGGAAGGTTTTGCCATCAGACCACGCATACCCGCGAGCTGCCTGATCTGAGTCCGGCTGCCCCGGGCTCCCGAATCAGCCATCATGTAAACAGGGTTAAAGCCGTCACGATCATTCTTCAAGGTCTTCATCAGCACATTCGTAAGGTCTTCGTTGGTTTTACTCCAGACCTCTACAACCCGGTTATATCTTTCTTCGTGGGTAATATGCCCCTGAAGATACTGGTTCTGAATCTCATGAACTTCGGAATTAGCAGCTTCAATCATCTCCTTCTTTTCCGGAGGGATAACGATGTCATCGAGGCCGATAGTTGCGCCGAAGATAGTGGCGTATTTAAATCCGAGATCCTTAATGGAGTCGAGCATCTTTACAACAACCGCGGGACCGTTTTCGGTATAGCAATCAGCAATAAGTTTTCGAAGTTCCTTATCCCCCAGTGTGCGGTTTACAAATGGAACCTCTTCCGGCATCTGTTCATTAAAAATAAGCCGCCCCGGAGTGGTTTCGACCCATTCCCCTTTCATTCTCACTTTGATAACGGCGTGATAATCCACAGCTCTCACATCGAGAGCCATAATTACTTCATTGTAATCGGAAAAGTATTTTCCTTCTCCTTTAACCCCTTCCTTGTTTTTCGTAAGGTAGTTGATTCCAAGAACCATATCCTGGGAGGGGAATACAATCGGGTGGCCATTTGCCGGATTAAGCAGGTTATTGGACGCAAGCATCAGGGTCCAGCACTCAATCTGCGCTGCCTGAGTAAGAGGCACGTGGACCGCCATCTGGTCTCCGTCAAAGTCTGCATTATAGGCAACACAGACCAAGGGATGGAGTTTTATTGCCTTTCCCTCTACAAGAACCGGCTCAAAGGCCTGGATTCCCAGACGGTGCAGGGTAGGCGCGCGGTTGAGAAGTACCGGATGTTCCTTTACCACATCATCAAGCACTGCCCAAACCTCACTGGTTTCCTGCTCTACAAGGGTTTTCGCCTTTTTAATATTATAAACCACATCCTTTTCAACAAGCTTCTTCATAATGAAGGGTTTATAGAGCTCGAGCGCCATCTTTGCAGGCAGGCCGCACTGATGCAGCCTGAGCTCTGGACCAACAACAATAACCGAACGGCCGGAATAATCGACCCGCTTGCCGAGAAGATTCTGCCTGAACCGTCCCTGCTTCCCTTTAAGCATATCGGAAAGGGACTTAAGAGGCCTGTTGGAAGCGCCCTTTACTACCCTTTTCTTCTTGCTATTATCAAAGAGAGCGTCAACAGCCTCCTGGAGCATCCGCTTTTCGTTCCGGATAATGATATCGGGAGCATGGAGGGACATGAGCCGTTTAAGTCTGTTATTTCTGTTTATCACCCTGCGGTATAAATCATTTAGGTCACTGGTAGCGAAACGGCCGCCATCGAGCTGCACCATGGGGCGCAACTCCGGGGGAATGACAGGAATAACATCCAGAATCATCCACTCCGCCTTGTTATCGGAATCCCGGAAACTCTCCACAATCTCGATCCGCTTCAGGAGCCGTTTATCAGCTTTGGCACCTTTCTCGATCATTTTTACGCGAAGTTCCGTCGCCAGTACATCAAGGTCCATGTTCTCAAGGAGGGTCCTTACCGCTTCGGCACCAATGCCGGCAGTGAAACTCACTCCATATCGCTCACGGGTTTCCATGAACTCCTCTTCGGACAGGAGTTCCATCTTTTTCAGATCCGTATCACCCGCGTCAATGACGATGTACTTTTCGTAGTATAGGATGGACCTGAGAGCAGCGATAGAGAGATCGAGGAGGAGCCCCATCCTGGAAGGAACTGAACGGTAGTACCAGATATGAGACACCGGGCTTGCGAGTTCAATATGCCCCATCCGTTCCCGGCGGACCTTGAAGTGGGTTACTTCGACGCCGCATCGGTCACAGATGACTCCTTTATACCGAATGGACTTGAATTTACCACAGTAACATTCCCACTCTTTCGTAGTACCAAAGATACGCTCGCAGAAAAGACCATCCTTTTCCGGCCGTAAAGTGCGGTAATTGATAGTTTCCGGTTTTTTTACCTCTCCGTATGACCAGGCCCGAATCTGGTCCGGAGATGCAAGTTTTATCATGATATGGTCAAAATCTTGCATGTCTCTCATTTCGCTCTCCTAAAATTGGGATCCCTGCCTGTTGATAAGCTCTTTGTCCCGCTCGCTCAGAGGGACCTGTTTCCCCTTGGAATCATAGATAACCATATCGAGGGCAAGACCACGAAGTTCCTGTACCAGTACATTGAAGGATTCAGGAATTCCAGCACTTGACGCCGGCTCTCCCTTAACAATGCTTTCGTAGATCTTCGCCCGTCCTGCCATATCGTCAGACTTGATTGTAAGAAGTTCCTGGAGGGTGTTTGCCGCTCCATAAGCTTCAAGAGCCCATACTTCCATCTCGCCGAGGCGCTGACCACCAAACTGGGCCTTACCGCCGAGGGGCTGCTGTGTAACAAGAGAATAGGGGCCGGTAGACCGCGCATGCATCTTATCATCGACCAGGTGATGGAGTTTCAACATGTATACAGACCCGACAAATACATCGTTCTGGAAAGCCTCACCGCTACGGCCATCATAGAGGGTGGTTTTACTATTCTCAGGAAGCCCCGCTGCCTTTAGTTTTTCTTCAATCATCTCATTGGTAGCAGACTGGAATACCGGAGTCGCGTACCACTCATCAAGACGCAGCCCTGCCCAGCCAAGCTCGGTCTCAAGCATCTGCCCAAGGTTCATCCGGCTTGGAACACCAAGAGGGTTGAGACAGATATCGAGAGGAGTACCATCTTCCATGAAGGGCATATCCTCTTCCGGAAGGACCTTGGCAACAACACCCTTATTACCGTGGCGCCCTGCCATTTTGTCCCCCTCTTTCAATTTCCGCTTTGTGGCAATGAGTACCTTTACAACTTCATCAACCCCGGGAGGAAGGTCATCCCCAGCCGACCGCTTAAGCCGCTGAATATCAATAATCGTACCTTCGGTCCCATGGGGAACCTTGAGGGAGGTATCCCGCACCTCTTTGGCCTTTTCGCCGAATATGGAATTTAACAGCTTGAATTCAGGAGTGGTTTCGGTTTCGCTTTTCGGCGTAACCTTTCCAACCAGGATATACCCCGAACCAACCTTAGCACCGATCCGTATAACACCCTCCTCATCAAGCTGGTCGAGGGACTTTTCATTAGTATTGGGGATGTCCCGTGTGAGTTTTTCCGGCCCAAGTTTGGTCTCCCGGACATCAACACTGAATTCCTTGATATGTATAGAGGTGAAAATATCTTCTTTTACTACTTTTTCACTGATGAGAATAGCGTCCTCATAGTTATAACCGTTCCAGGGAACAAATCCCACCAGGACATTCCGCCCAAGAGAGAGCTCACCCTGACAGGTGGCCGGTCCATCCGCCAGAACCTGCCCGGCAGCAATCTTCTGTCCAATCTTTACCAAGGGCTTCTGGTTAAAACAGGTATCCTGATTGGTCCGTTGATATTTTGCCAATTGGTAGATATCGGTATCTTCACCCTTCTTCGCGGGTTCATCGAGCTTGATTCGAATCTCTTTACTGCTCACATAACTAATGGTTCCCGCCTGTGTTGCCTTAACAAGGACCCCTGAATCATAAGCCGTCTTTGCCTCCATGCCGGTCCCAACCCGCGGAGGTTCCGGAAAGACAAGAGGTACAGCCTGACGCTGCATGTTCGATCCCATGAGAGCCCTGTTGGCGTCATCATGCTCCAGGAACGGAATCAGTGATGTTGCTACAGAGATTACCTGTTTTGGTGAGACATCCATATACTGGATATCCTTTGCTACCTGAGTTGTGTAATCTCCCGCTTTTCGTACCGATACCTGTTCTGTAAGAAAATTTCCTTTCTTGTCAATCCTGGCATTAGCCTGCGCAATGAAGTATTTCTCTTCGTCCATGGCAGAGAGGTACTCAATCTCCTCTGTAACCCTCCCGTTCACAACTTTCCGGTAAGGAGCTTCAAGGAATCCGTAATCGTTCACCTTGGTAAAATTTGCCAATGAGACTATAAGACCGATGTTCGGACCTTCAGGAGTTTCGATCGGACACATCCGCCCATAATGGGTGTAGTGTACGTCCCGTACCTCAAAACCTGCCCTGTCCCGGGAAAGACCTCCCGGACCAAGGGCGTTAAGCCTCCGCTTGTGGGTAAGCTCTGCAAGGGCGTTTACCTGGTCCATGAACTGGGAAAGCTGGCTGGACCCGAAGAACTCCTTCACTGCCGCTACAATCGGTTTTATCGAAATAATGTCTTGCGGTTTTATTGTATCAGTTTCCTTCAGGCTCATCCGTTCTTTTGCAATTCGCTCCATTCTGGTGAAAGCGGTTTTCATCTGGTTCGCAAGGAGCTCCCCGACCGATCGGATTCGCCTGTTTCCAAGGTGATCAATATCATCAACATTTGATTCGCCGATGTACACCTTGATAAGAAAATTCATGGTATTATACACATCCTCTTTTGTAAGGACATGAGAATCTGATGGAGGATCGTAGTCAAACCTCTTATTGAGCTTGTACCGCCCCACTCTGCCGAGATCATATCGTCTCGATGAAAAGAACATACTGGTAAGGTCCTTTTCGGCGTTCTCGAAAGTGATGGGTTCTCCAGGCATAAGGACCGAGTAGACTGCCACTATAGCATCTTCTTTCGTTGGCTCATCAATCCCAGGTTCATCCCGTGTAAATTTAACCTCTTCCCGTTCAAAACAGTTCAGAATGATATCTGAATGGAGGGAGTCTTTATTATCAGAATCGATGAGTTCTACCTCAGAGATTCCTGAATGAAGGAGTTCATCAACATCATGGGGATGAATCTTCTGCCCAGCGGGGTAGAGTTTCTTCTCTCCCTCTTCGGCTTCAACATAAATCGCTTTTGCGAGGATCTTTCCAACAAGTTTTTCACGCTTATCCCGGGAATCCACGACCTTTTCTGTCATAGTTTTATAGAAAAGATCAATGATCTTTTCCCGGGAATCATATCCAAGGGCCCGTAGAAACAGAGTCCCCAGGATCCGCTTTTTTCTATCAATTTTTGCGTAAATCAGCTCTTTTTTCTGATCAATTTCAAATTCAAGCCAGGACCCCCGATAGGGAATGATCCGGGAGGAGTAAACCCCCTTCTCATGGCTGAAAATGACACCCGGGGAGCGGTGAATCTGACTGACAACAACCCGCTCAGCTCCATTTATTATGAAGGTTCCGCGATTTGTCATAAGAGGAATATCACCAATATAGATATTTTTCTGCCTGATTTCTCCGGTTTCCTGAAAAACCAGATTGATCCGGGCCTTTACAGGCACAGCATAGGTTATACCCTTCTGCTTGCATTCGGCTTCGGAAAGCTTTATGTTGCTTTCGTCAAGTGAGTAACCGTCATACTCAAGAAGCATATCCCCACTAGGACTCACTATTGGAAATATGCTTTGAAAGACCTCTTCAAATCCCTGTACAGCCAGGGGCTCCCCCCTGCGAAGGGTTTCTCTTTGAAGAAATTTTTCATATGAAAACAACTGTATATCAACAAGGTCCGGAAGTTCCATAACCTCATGGTATTCTCTTCCAATATATACCCTGTCTATGGGTTTACCTCGTTCCAGCATGTGTAGCCCCCTTGGACAATAATAGACCACCGGAAAAAACCTTCCGGTGGTGTACTTTAGAATGTTCCTCTGGTGCGTGCTAAAGAAAAGCTATTTAACCTCAACAACTGCGCCGGCTGCCTCGAGTTTTTCTTTAATCGTTTTAGCCTCGTCTTTGGATACACCCTCTTTAACAGTCTTATCCCCAGCTTCTACCATATCCTTTGCTTCTTTCAGCCCAAGACCGGTAATAGCACGAATTTCTTTGATAACAGGGATCTTTTTACCATCCGCGAAACCCTTTAAGATGACATCGAACTCGGTTTGCTCTTCAGCAGCGTCTGCATCCCCGGCAACAGCGCCGGGAGCAGCCACAGCAACGGGTGCGGCGGCGGTAACACCAAATTTTTCTTCCATAGCTGAGATCAGCTCAGAGACCTCAAGAACTGTCATGTTTCCGATCGCTTCAAGAATCTCATCTTTCGTTAATGTAGCCATATTACCTTCTCCTTCTTTTATTAGTATGTTTCATGGCGATAGCATGCTACCTCTTTTGAAGACTAACGCCATGATGTATCAACCGATTCCGGGGCATGGTGCAAGACAACAAAATGCCCGCAAAACTGCCCGGACTCAGGGATTACCACAAGGGGTTTACCCACGTATGGGTTTATTTGCACCCTTTCTGGTCGGCAACAGCCTTAAGAGTGCGGACCAGTTTTTCGGGTACAGCGTTCAGAATGTATACGATATTCTGAACCGGAGCTTTCATGGTAGCCATAAGCCTGAAGATAAGCTCCAGTCTGGTTGGAAGTTTTGAAAACGCTTTAACCTGAACCGCGTCAAAAACTTCGTTATCAATAATCCCGCCCTTGATTTCCAGGCTGTGACCCCCGGCAAACTCAACAAGCACCTTCGCAACCGGACCGGATTCGTCCAGCGCGAGAGCGACTGCGGTAGGACCCATAAGCTGTTGTCCAACCTCAGGCTTTTCCATCTGCTCAAGAGCGATCTTGGCGTATCTGTTTTTCACAACCTTGAAGATTGCGTTATGTTCCCGAAGCTTCCCGCGAAGTTCGGTAATCTGCCCGACAGTAAGACCCCGGTAGTCGGTGAAGATAAAATCTTTTACATTCTGAAAGTCACCTTTCAGAGCATTAACCGCATCCACCTTGGACTGCTGCATTTTCGTTACGTATTCAGACATACACTCCCCCTGCTATCGTAAGGCGACTTTAACGCCAGGTCCCATTGTCGAAGCGAGCGCGATAGACTTGATAAATTCACCCTTTGCGTCAGATGGCCGTTTTTTCTCGACTTCGCCGATAATCAGATCGATATTCTCGACCATCTGCACCGAGTCCATAGCAACCTTGCCCACAGTGACGTGCACAACACCGGTTTTGTCGGACCGGTATTCCACCCTGCCCTTCTTCAGTTCAGCGATTGCCCCTTTAATATCGAAGGAGACAGTCTGCGTCTTGGGGTTCGGCATTAAACCCCTTCGACCAAGAATAGGACCAAGACGTCCTACATCTTTCATCATATCGGGAGTAGCGACCGCGACATCAAAATCGAGCCATCCACCTTTAATCTTTTCTACAAGATCAGCATCCCCAACATACACCGCGCCGGCCTGTTTGGCTTCTTCGGCTTTTTCACCTTTAGCGAAGACGAGTATTTTCTTTTCGCCGGTAAACTGATGAGGAAGAACAACAGTATCTCTTACAGACTGACTCTTTTTAAGATGCAGCTTAACAGATAACTCCACTGTCTCATCAAATGCAGCAAAAGCAACTTCCTTTACCAGCTCCAATGCCTTTACTACCGGATAATAGCTCTGTTTTTCAAACTTACCCAAAGCTTCTCTATATTTCTTTCCATGTTTCATACTACTCACCCACCTCAACACCCATACTTCGGGCAGTACCGGCAATAATCTTCATTGCAGCGTCAATATCGTTAGCATTAAGATCCTGCATTTTTATCTCTGCAACTTCTTTTAGCTTCGCTTTTGAGATAGTCGCGACCTTTTCTTTATGAGGTTCAGCAGAACCGCTTTCAATACCGCATGCTTTCTTAATAAGAACCGCTGCAGGTGGTGTTTTTGTTATAAAGGTAAATGTTTTATCTGAATAAACCGTTATAACAACAGGTACAGTCATACCCGCCTCAACATTCTTTGTTCTGTCATTAAACTGCTGAACAAACTGCGGGGCGCTGACGCCATGAGGACCCAGTGCAGGACCAACCGGTGGTGCCGGGGTAGCCTTCTGAGCAGGAACCTGCAGCTTTATAAGTGCAGTAACCTTTTTCTTTGCCATTTTATTCTCCTTGTGGTAATCACGTCCGCCTTATAGACAGACTCCCATCGTCCTTCCAACGGAAGGTATAAAATCCGCCCTTTCGCAAGCGGATAAGATACTATATTTTTTCAACCTGAAGAAAATCAACTTCAACCGGCGTTGCCCTGCCAAAAATACCTACGACAACCCGAAGCTTACCTTTCTCCGCATTTACATCTTCAATTGTACCGGTAAAGGTATCAAAAGGTCCTTCTACAATCCTTACACTGTCACCCTCAGAGAAAACCTGGGCTACTGTAACAGTTTTATCAGTTTTAAGAACACCTGTTTTTTGAAGTATACTTCTCGCCTCTTCAGCAGATATAGGCTGAGGCTTTGAACCGCCCATAGAGCCTACAAAGCCTGTAACACCCTGTATTCTCCTAATACCGGAACAGATCTCTTTCCACCCTCTGTCAGGCAGGTCCATCTCGATAAGAATATAACCAGGAAGGAATTTCTTCGTAGTAATTTTCTTTTTCCCGTCTTTAACTTCAACCACATCTTCAGAAGGTACTTTCAAATCAAAAACAGTCTCTGTAAACGGAGATTCTTCCATCATCAAACGAATAAATTTTTCTATTTTATTTTCATAACCTGAATATACATGAAGCACATACCAACCCTTAGCCATCTCTCCCCCACCTAAATCTACAGTACTCTACAAAGAGCCGGACAATTAGAAAATAAAATCCATCCCTTTAAGTAGAAGAAAATCAACAAACCCAAGAACAACAGCAAACATCAATACAGAAATAATAACAACTTTGGTTGAAGAAGCTACACTATCTCTACTGGGCCAAACAACCCGCTTCAGTTCAGAATAACTATCTTTAAAGAACTGCATAATTTTTGTCAGATTCCAATATCCTCAAGTCATCATAAAATAAAATCGCAGGCCAGGTAGGATTCGAACCTACAACATCCGGTTTTGGAGACCGGC
>JAGLYY010000242.1 GCA_023131935.1 Spirochaetales bacterium
GAGACTTCATAAGAAAAATCCACGTGGCCAGGCGTATCTATCAGATTAAGCACATAGGTCTCTTTATCTTCAGACCGATATTTAAGCCTCACTGTCTGGGCCTTGATAGTGATCCCTCTCTCCCTTTCCAGGTCCATCTGGTCAAGAAATTGCTGTTTCATTTCCCTGGCGGATACAGTACCGGTGAATTCAAGAATACGGTCAGCAAGCGTAGACTTGCCGTGATCAATATGGGCAATTATCGAAAAATTACGAATTTTCTTCGAATCGGTCATAACCATTTATTTTACTCTTAATTTCCTTTGCGCCTGCGTGAGGTTCTTTTAAAAAATGTAAATCTAAAAATGAAGAATGCCCAATACTTAACTTTTTTTGTGCAAAGTTAAGAAAAAAGAAAAACTTGCCGAAGTAATAAATAGACAAAAAAATAAACCATATCTCAGCTTTGCCGGTGAACCGATAATGGAGTCAAATTCCATAGCGCAAATAATTTATGTGCCTCGGGAACAAGTATAATGAAATTCCCTTCTCTGCCAAAAAAATGGGGACAGCGTCAACGCCCTACGTTGGGGCTGGATATAGGTTCACACAGTATAAAGATTGTTGAGCTTTCCAGCAGCGGCACAAGCCATACTATCAGGTGCGTTGGCCGTGCCTTAATGCCACCCCGGGCCATAGTAGATGGTTCAATAAAAGAGCCGGATAAAGTTGCAGAGATACTAAAGGCACTTCTAGACAATCTCCGGCCCAAAATTAAATACGCGGCCACATCTATCGCTGGCTATTCCGTCATTGTCAAGAAAATAATCGTTCCATATCAGGACGAAGGCGAGATAGAACGCAATTTGACTTTCGAAGCAGAAAAATACGTACCGTTTGAAATAGAAGAAGTTTATGTAGATTTTCATACGCTGGATGGGGAACGCAAAAAAAGCAGTGGGACAGAGATTTTCCTTGTTGCTGCCAAAAGAGAGATTGTTGATGAATACGCCGCCCTTATTCAAGAAGTCGGTTTGTCCCCGGCAGTAGTGGATGTGGATGCATTTGCCCTTGGAAATGCCTTTGAAGGTGCTTTTGGCCTTTTAAATGAACCTATAGTCTTAGTGGACATAGGGGCCCAAAAAACAAACATCAACATAGTTTTACAAGGCACATCTCTTTTTGCAAGAGACATGGCATTTGGAGGAACTCAGCTTACAGAGGCTATTCAGGAAGCTATAGGGCTGGAATATGTAGATGCGGAAAGGATAAAAATCGCCGGGTCTGAAGACATGGCAATCATGAAAGAAGTGACCTCTGTGTGCAATGAGTTATGTGGTGTTTGGGCATCAGAGCTGAAAAAGGCAATAGATTTCTATAGGGCAAATTCAAGTACAGAAGAGTATCCCACACAACTTTACACCAGTGGGGGTTCTGCCTTTTTAAAAGGGCTTGACATGCTCTTTAACGACACAATAGGCCTGCCGGTGAAGATATTAAATCCCTTGCATGGTTTTACTGTCGATCATGGCATAGAGCCTGAGTATATTTCCTCTGTCGCTCCACAAATGGCAATAGCCACCGGACTTGCGCTGAGGGCTTTGACAAAATGATTCGAATAAACCTCCTCCCGGTTCGAGAGTGGCGCAAAAAAGAGGCGGTTCGCCGGCAGATTTCAATCTTTGCCCTGTCTCTAATCTTCTTGATAGTTGGTTTATTGGCCACTGGATTAACGATTCAAGGAAAAGTAAGGGCTCAAAGGCAAGAGCTGGCATTATTAGAAGAAAATAAAGCAAAATTAGCTTATGTAAACAAAAAGATAGAAAGAGTGAATAAAAAACGAAAACAAGTCGAAG
>JAGLYY010000243.1 GCA_023131935.1 Spirochaetales bacterium
ATTGATAAAGTTATAGAAACAGCGGATGGGACAGTTGAAATTCATATTAATCGGAAGAAACGGCGCGTTTTACCAAGTAGTTGCTGCAAGAAAAAAAGCCGTGTGGTGGACATATTGCCATCAAAGACCTGGAGACATGTTTCTCTCTGGGGCAGGAAGGTCCTGATTGTGTATTCACCCTGTCGTGTAATTTGTTGTGGTAAACTTGTTGTAGAAGATATTCACTGGTCCATAGGTAAGTGCCGTTTAGCAGTACCACTGATTTGTTACATTAGTATCCTTGCAGAGCTTCTACCATGGAAACAGGTGGCTGCTCTTTTCCACGTCCATTGGAATAGCGTAAGAAATGCTGTAGAACGGACCGTAGATTATGGTCTGAAACATCGTGAAATAGGGAAAGTGCTTTACTTCCCTTAGATCCTTTTTCCTGTAGTACCTGAAAGAGGCGAACGTAGTTGTCACATCGAGTTGATAATTCATCAACAAGTTCTGTATTTCTTTCAATCCAACCATGATTTTCAGAATACCGTTCCTTATTTCTTGAGCTACGGAACTCTTCCATGATCTCGTCAATATTCGTTAGCCATGGCTTTTCATTCCGGATCGCCTCAAAAATTCTTCGATACTTCTTGACAGTATTTTTTGAAATCTTTTGTTGACGAGCAATTTGCTTGATTGGCGTATTATCCAATATTGCTTTTACTGCGTCCTCTATTCTGTACATATCTATCTCCCTTTTATCCATCAGGCACCCTCCTGTAACGGAAGCTACCTGATTGTTTTTAGGGGGTCAGTATTACGATTATACGGGGGTCAATGTCAGGAACATTGACATGCATAATTGCGACTTATTATAGCCAAGTTAGAATTAGTGTGCTAAGATATCGTGAACTTGAGATGGAATATATTAAATGTATAATAGAGATTCATGATGAATAAGAAAACTGAATTCCCTTCCAAAGTCAAAAAAATAATTTCTCACAGAGCTGGTTTTAAATGCAGTTTCCCTAGTTGCAACAAAACACTTGTAGGACCAGGTAAATATAATAACGAAATAGTCAATATAAGTGAATTTTGTCATATTTTTAGTGCAGCTAAAAATGGCCCACGTGGTGATGGGGGGTTAAGTAAAGATCAACTAGAACAACCAGAAAATGGTATACTTCTATGTCGCAATCATCATAAGCTTATTGATTCAAATAATGGAAACCTTTATCCGCCTGAAGTTTTAATTAGATATAAAAACCGGCATGAATTTCTCATCGCTGCAGAAATCGGTGAATATCTATATCCTCTAAATTGGATAAATACGGTTAAAATGAAAAAAAATGATATATTCCCAAATGATATTGAGATAAATTTTGGAAAACTCACACATATCACCGGTTCCGGTGGAACAGGAAAGACTACATTACTTGAGATTATGCAAAGCTGCTTTGAACAATCGATTGTAAAAAGATGGGAGAACAGAGGGTATGACTTTGAAATAATAGTTAGCTTAGATAATCCAGTTATTAATAGATTCGAATTTAGTTATAATGGAAATATCATTTTCTATAAGCATAACAATATAATAAAATCATTTGTCCCTTTAGAATATAAAGTAGTAGCCTTAATGAATAATTTGAGTTATCAAGCAGATCATCTGAAGATGATCGCGGATTGTTTTAATTTTGATAGAGACTTCTTAAAGAGTTTTATTAAAGTAAACAAGGAAAAAATTGGAATAACGACTCGCGGTTATGAGATAAAAACAAAACGGATAAGACCTTATTTAGTTGAAGAACTCTATATCGATGTTGGAAACAACCGTATGCAAAAGTTCACAATGTGCTCAGGATCTGAAATGGGAAGGGTTATTTATGATATTGCAATCTCGATTGCAGATGAATTAAGCTATTACAAACCCGTTCTCTTGATATTAGATTGGCTAAATATTTCTATTGGCTATGATAATATTCTTGAAAAATATCTACGCTATTTAACATCACACGAACACCATTATCAGGTTATAATGATAACAACAGGTATCCATAAAAAAGATATATGGTTAGGATGGGAAACAGTAAATTTCATTGAAGATAAAGGGAAAGTAAGAATTGAACAAAGTAAAGTTTGATTGACATCTAACCCTTAAGATTAAAACAACCTGAAATGCCGATTAAGCCAAATATCCAAGAAGCTACAATCAAAAATGCATCTTCCCCTATTGCAAATCCTCCCGGTACTTATTAAGAAAAAAAGAACAAACAGATAGCATAACCTTCGATTTCATCGAAGATTCCTGCTGGAACCGACCGAAGCAAGTTAGGCAGATGGGATAATATCAGGATTACCATCTGGACACCATGGGCATCATAATGTAATCTGTGACAGCATAAGATTGAATATGCTGCCGTGGTATAACAGAAAATCAGTAGATGACCTGCCAGGGCTAATATCCGTAATAGAGATAAGTTATACCGCATAGGTGCTATGGTAAAATAAACCAGGAGAACCGAATGCCTAAAAAACAAAAACTGGAGCTAACCTGGATAGGAAAAGAAAACCGACCCAAACTGGAGCCTCGTATCCTCATCGAAGACCCGGAAAAATCCTCTCATGCCAGGCACAGAGTTTCAGAAAATGATAAATTCGACAATATACTTATCCACGGCGATAATCTGCTGGCACTGAAAGCCCTGGAGCAGGAATATACCGGGAAGGTAAAGTGCATTTATATCGATCCTCCGTATAATACAGGACAGGCATTTGAACATTATGATGATGGTATAGAGCACTCTATCTGGCTTTCCTTAATGAGGGAACGATTGTTGATCCTCCGCAATATTCTTACAGAAGATGGTTCCCTCTTTTGTCAGTTAAATGATGATGAAATGGCATATGGAAAGGTTTTATTAGATGAAATATTTGGTCGTTCTAACTTTTTAAATCAAGTTAGCGTAAAGATGAAGCAAACTGCTGGTGCTAGTGGTGGGGGAGAAGACAAACGTCTCAAGAAGAATGTTGAGCATATTTTAATATATGTAAAAAATAATCAAACAGAATTGGGATTTCGAAAGTTTAATGATGTTTATGAAAATGTGAACTTGTTTGGTCTGATTGATGAAATGGAAGCGGAAGGAAAAAGCTGGAAATATACAAGTATCATATTAGATAAAGGTCAGTTTATTGATGAACGTATTGTTTATGATGGAAGTGGAGATCCAATAAATGTAAAAAAATATAAAGGTATCAAACGGACTACAGTTTCAACTCTTTTAAAATCTGATAAATATGAAGGGAGGGACGCAATATATATTGATAATTTTGATTATTTATTCTCTGATACAAATGCCCAAACAAGTATTCGTGCAAGAATAATAAATGAATTCCAATCACTTGCAAAAGACGAATTATTAGTTGCATCTTATGTTCCAAAATCAGGGCGAGATAAAGGGAGTATTGTAGAACATTTTTATATAAGTCCTACTATCCGTCGAGTAATCTGGTTTAAGGACTCTTCAGAAAGAAAGGGACGGTTTTTGTATAAAAAAGAAAAACTTGGTACATATTGGCAGGGTTTTCCTTTAAATAACCTTACAAAAGAAGGTGGAGTAAGATTTCCACATGGAAAGAAACCAGAAGCTTTGATTGAAACTGTGCTACATCTAGCAACCAACCCCGGCGACCTGGTCATGGACTCCTTCCTCGGTTCCGGCACAACCGCCGCCGTGGCTCACAAAATGGGCCGCCGGTGGATCGGCATAGAATTAGGAGACCACTGCTACACTCACTGTATCCCCCGGCTGAAAAAAGTCATTAATGGCGAAGATCCCGGCGGTATAACCAAAGCGGTGGAATGGAAAGGGGGCGGAGGCTTCCGCTTCTATGAACTCGGCCCCTCCCTCATCAAAGAGGACAAATGGGGCAACCCCATCATCAACCCCGAGTTTAACCCGGCCATGCTGGCCGAAGCCATGTGTAAACTCGAAGGCTTTACCTACAACCCCAGCGACGAACACTACTGGATGCAGGGCTGCAGCACGGAAACCGACTACATCTACGTTACCACCCAATTTCTTACAGCTCCTCTGGCGGAAAAGATCAGTGAAGACGTAGGCACTCCCTGCTGATCTGCTGCTCCGCCTTCAATTGCGGCCCCGAAAACTATCCCAATCTGACCATTAAAAAGATCCCCAAGGCGGTCCTGAAAAAATGCGAATGGGACCATGACGACTACAGCCTGGAGGTTAAAAATCTGCCTGATGCGCCTCCGCAATCGGAAGAAGACCCGGTAAAAAGAGGGCCGCGAAAGTTTGGTAAAGATAACTCCGATCAGATGGATCTGTTTGGAGAAAAAGAGGTCTCCCTTAATGAGTTATAACAAACCGGAAAACACTGAATTCCTGCTCTATCAGGCTGATAACGGTAAGATTCTAATTGAGACCCGAATGGAAGATGAAACAGTCTGGCTTACTCAACATCAGATGGGAGAACTGTTTTCTAAGGATAAACGCACGATTTCAGAACATATTCGTAATATTTTTAGCGAAGGTGAACTTTTTGAAGCTTCAGTTGTCCGGAAATTCCGGACAACTGCCGCCGATGGAAAGCACTATCAGGTTTTACACTATAATCTGGATGTCATCATTTCGGTTGGATATCGTGTTAAATCCCATCGTGGTACACAATTTCGCAAATGGGCAACTGAACGCCTAAAAGAGTACATCATCAAAGGCTTTACAATGAACGACGAACTGCTGAAACAGGCAGGCAGCGGTAATTATTTTGATGAACTATTGCAGC
>JAGLYY010000244.1 GCA_023131935.1 Spirochaetales bacterium
GTTGCAAGGATGATGACGAGGATAACCGGAGTGAGATACTTAACGGTAAAGATCCAGAAACCACCGAATTTAAGCGAAGAGGTGGAATCGATATCCTTTGCCACTTCATGGACGTTGAAGAACCAGGCGATGAGCACTGCTTCCAGGAGTCCGACGATTACAAGCCCCCAGTTCATCCAGTGATCGACAAGGTCCAGCCAGTACAACCCCGCTTTGGTCGCGTAGAGAGTCCCAAGCAGGAATCCTACAGCACATACCCAGAAGGCCACCGTTTCCCGTTTCCATTTGAAGGTATCTTTAATACCGGTGATGATTGCTTCTACGAGGGAGAACGCGGAATCGATCCCCAGCGTAAGCAGCATGAGGAAGAAGGCAATCCCGAAAAGACTTTGAATTACCACACCTCCAGGCAAAGTCGCAATTGCGGCCGGATAGACAACGAAGGCCATACCGACCCCGCCGCTGCCGGCAACTTCAGCAACAGGCGCGCCCTGCTGGAATGCAAGGAATCCGAGGGTGGAGAATACCGCGAAACCCGCGAAAAATGAGGTTGAACAGTTCGCGAATGAGACGACCCACGCGTTTGTGTTGATGTCCGTATCCTTCGGCATATAGGACGAGTAAGCGATCATAATACCGAAACCGAGGGACAGCGAGAAGAAAATCTGTCCGTACGCGGCAAGCCAGATCTTTGGGTCCCAGAGCTTTGAAAAATCGGGGTTCAAATAATATTCAAGGCCGTCGCCTGAACCCTTCAGGGTAATTCCACGGATGATTAAAATAAGAAGCAGGATCCATGGAATACTGACTGTCCAGTTTACTACCTTTCCGACGATCTTTACCCCCTTAAAGACAATGAAGAAAATCGCGGCCCAGGTAAGGAAATTACCAATGACGATTAACCATTGTACACCTCCAAGATTGAAGATCCCGTCGCTTATACCGAGTACTTTTCCGAAAAAGAAATCACCTTCTGCTCCGGACCATTTTACACCGATGGAATGTGCAACGTAGTTCCACGACCATCCCATGATAACGCAGTAGTAGATCGTTATCATTGCGGCGACAAGGAGGGCGAACCATCCAATATAATTCGCGCCCTTCTTGATGTTTCCGTAAGCCTCCGAAGGACCCTTTTGAGATCTGGCACCAAGATAATACTCAAGGGCGATCAGAGGGATACCGGTTGTGATAAGAGCGATAACATAGGGGATAAAGAAAACAGCTCCGCCATTGCTCGCTGCCATATAAGGAAAACGCCACACGTTTCCAAGTCCAATGGCCGATCCTATGGCTGCCATAATGAAAGCACCCCTGTTAGCCCATCTTTCTCTAGCCACTTCACTTCCTCCTTTGGGGAAATAGTTTTTTTAAGGATAGGGCATGGATTACAGGGATGTCAATCATTTTTTTGAATAATTATACATATATCAAGTATAAACATGAGGAACCGCTATGAATTTGATTGTTTCCAATTCCAATGAGATTTTATGAAAGGTTATTAGCCGCCGCTCAATTTAAAATTACCGGTCCACAAGGTTTCCCAGTTGAAATCGAACGATATAGGTGGGCTTTCCATCTTCAGAGTTGGTCTTTCTATAACTCTCAAACCTTCCGAAGAAAGCTATATCCTCCCCAGGTTGTAAGTGATGGGGAAGTTGGACTTGGTCCTCTTGACCCTTGGGCGAAAAACTGAAAAACACTTCCGGAATGATCCTGACATCCTCAAGTTCAGCAGGTTCCAGGAAAACCCGCACCTCAATTTCCAGTTGAAACAATTTAGAGAAGCCTGGAGTGGGTAGCCTCTTCCGGGTTTCACACCTGTCAATAATTCCGGCAATGTCAAAGTATTTCCCCCTGCTGTCAGTGAGGAATTCCGGAACATCTTCCCCTGACCCGGTTTTTGTCGGGAAGTGTGAAATCCCAACAGGTTCCGGTACCTTTTGAAGATCACAGAATGGTTCAAAGGGGAAGACATCTCCGGGAAGGTAAAAGGACATTCCCAGGAATAGCCTGGGGATGTAACTGCCATCGTAAAATTCCTCTATGATGAAGATCGGGTCCTGTATTCGCTGGTAGGTCATTTCACCGAAGACAAGAGTAACAGCAGTACCGCTTAAAGAGGGATCCTCCCGGGTGTAGGGAGACCCCTCTTTTAAAGAGGCGCTGTACAGATAAACCCAGGTGGGCTTTGCTGTCCCATAGTTTTTTCCATAGAGATCGACGATTTCAAATTCCGTAAGTTCATAGGTTTTATAAGAGATCCCGGAAGAAAAATCAATGTACCAGAGGTCGAGATACCGGCAGCCATCTATAAGATAGGTCCTGCAGCCATAGGAGAGTTCTCCTAAACGGTCCGTACCGATCCAGGTGCCCTGCCAATCGGGAAAGAGATCGGCGTGAGACCCGCAGCCGCCCTGAGAGAAGACGATGGAAAGTATAATCAGCAGAAAAATCCTCTGCCGGGTTAATAGTATGTATTTCATCATTACATCGCTTTCCTATCACTCAAAGCTGGGGTAGTATATCACGGTAATCAATAAGCAACATCAAAACTGGAGCTAAGAATGCGAAAGGCAGCAATTATTATCGGGATTATACTATCGCTCTTCATTTTTACCCTGCTCTTCGCCGCTCTGCCGGAAATCCTCGCGATCCGCCAGGGACATCTTTACCTGAACTGGAAACAACCGTTCCAGGCTATCTCAGGGTACTTTGAGCGGATCCGGGAAGGAACAGTGTTTGAATACAGGATTGGCCCTTCCACACGGTATTTTCTGAAAGATTTTCCTTCCTTTATGAGTACAAGCCTGTGTTATGTTTTTCTTTCCGGAGCACTGGGAACGACTCTTGGGATCATCCTCGGTATGAAATTCTCCGACCGGGAACGAAAAGTATATCATGAGCTCCTGGGGATTCTCGGCAGCGTCCCCGATTTTATCATCATCATTTTGCTTCAGCTCGCTGTTATCAGTATCTATCTGGCAACGGGGCTGCGGATCGCCCGGGTCGCAACCGGGGGATCCCATTCAGCGCTCCTGCTTCCTCTAATCGCCATGTCTCTTTTCCCCATGGTGTATGTAATGCGGTTGGTTTCCAACCAGGCCCATGTCATCCGTGGGGAGCAGTACATCCTGAACGCCCATGCCCGGGGGATTCATAAGCGGTCTATATTCTTCCGCCATATCCTGCCCGGGGTGTTCCGGGGGGTAAAAAGTGAACTGCCCCGGGTTTTTGGACTCATTATGGCCAACCTTTTTATCGCTGAGAGGCTGTTCAATATGCCAGGGATTACCAGGATCATTTTCTCCTACGGATTTCGCACCCCGCAATCATGGCGGCTTTCGGATTACCAGTATCACCTGGTTGTAAACTCTCTGTTAGCCCTCATTATCGTTTTTTTTGCAGCATACTTCTTAACCCTGCTTCTTATTACTATCGCGGAGAGGCTCTTCGGTCATGAATAAAAAATTAATTGTTGCCCTCATCTTTCTTTCTATCCTCTTCATTCTCACAATCTCGGGGCCTTTAATAGCCCCATATCCCGTATCCTATTCCGAAAACATCCGGGTCGTAGAAAGGGATGGCCGGACAGTTACCATTATCAGCCCCACCCCTCCGGAAAAAAGACATCCTTTCGGCACGAATTTCTGGGGCTATGACATCCTGACCTTAATGCTCTATGGAATCCGGTATACCGTCCTGACAGCAGTCTCAGTCGCGTTTGGCAGGCTCCTTATCGGAACAATAATCGGCCTTTTTCTGGGAATGAAGGAGAAGAGACCGTTACGGATTCTCGACATGAAAGGTTTAAATGGTATCCCGATCTTCCTTTTCATCTTCTTCCTTACCTTCCGGGTCAGCCTTGAGTCAGTTCTGCCAATGTGGGAGTTAATAAGCCTCCAGATTGTCCTCTTAACCGTTCTGGGACTGCCTCTGGTAATCTCCGTCATCGAAAGGAGAACCGCTAATCTTGCCGCGGAGGAATTTATCGAATCCGCCCGGTCTACCGGCGCCGGGACCGGCAGGATCATCCTGAAACACATCCTTCCCCACCTGAAAGAGGACCTGTTAATCCGTTTTTCCTCCGAGATGATTCTGACTCTCGGTCTCATCGGTCAGCTCGCGATCTTCAACATCTTCATCGGAGGGACCCATGTAACACGGAACCCCACGATGTTTCATTCGATTCTCCACGAGCTTGCCGGGCTTGTTGGAGCAGCCCGCTATTACCTGACACATGGCCAGTACCTCTTGCTATTCCCGCTTGGGGGCTATCTCTTTGTACTGATCACTTTTTATCTGCTTTCCCGGGGACTGGAGGATTATTACCGGTCAACCTACCGGCAGGTTCAATATATTTAGGAGATATTTAAGGAGAAACCATGGATTTCACCCCCATTTGCCGCCCGACCCTCTTGATCCATCCGGTGAAAGCCCGGAACAACATCAGGATGATGACCGCGAAGGCGGAAAGAGCCGGCGCCCGTTTCCGCCCCCATTTTAAAACCCACCAGAACAGGAAGGTGGGAGAGATCTTCAGGGAAGAGGGTACCCGGTCGATTACCGTCTCCTCGGTAATCATGGCGGAAGAATTCGCCGGCTGGGGATGGAAGGATATCACCATCGCCTTTCCGGTAAATCTCCGTGAATTAGAATCCATTACCCGGTTATCCCGGAAAGTAGACCTGAATCTTCTCGTGGAATCGGAAGAGGTCTGCCGTAAGCTTTCCAAAGTACTCCCGGAGGAAACAGGGATCTGGATCAAGATCGACTCAGGGGCCCGCCGGACCGGTATACCTGTCGAAAATCCGCGGGAAGTCTACACCCTCGCGTCCCTCATCAAACAATTGCCGAATCTCAACCTCAAAGGGCTGCTTACCCACGCGGGCCACAGTTACCATGGAGCTTCGGCAGCGGAAATACGGGGTATCTTTACTGAATCCCTTTCCAAACTGACCTCCCTCCGAAAAGATCTGCGGGAGAGAGGGGTTGGAGAGATGGAAATTTCATGGGGAGACACCCCGACCTGCAGCCTCGTCGAGGATCTTTCGGGGGCAGATGAACTTAGGCCGGGAAACTTTGTGTTCTACGATCTCCAGCAGTATACCCTTGGGTCCTGCACCCAGGAGCAGATCGCCGCGG
>JAGLYY010000245.1 GCA_023131935.1 Spirochaetales bacterium
GTCGAATAACTGATCGAATAATCGAAATCACCGGGAAACCGGTATTTGCCCGGGTTTTAAAGTTGGTTTCTCACTCCTGTGACTCTGCAGTCGTAATCCCTCTGTTAATCCTTCTGTACTTTCTCTTCCCGCAATTGAGGTTTAGCCTGCTCTTTCCACTAGCCTATTCTTTGGGGATTGCAACAGCAGTAACGGTTATTCTGAAATTCATCTTACGACGAAGGCGGCCCGATAATGGGACCGTCGGGATGACCGGGAAAGTTGATCCATACTCATTTCCTTCAGGTCATGCTATGAGAAGTTCCGCCATTGCTTCCAGTGTTCTCTTGTCCGGTTTCACCGGAATGGGAGTTCTGCTCCTTTTGTGGGCTTTCATTATTGGTACTTCAAGGATTGTAAAAGGGATGCATTTTTTCTCAGACATCATTGGCGGATATTTAACCGGTTTCTTTTCAGCGTTAGGGGTGATCATGCTTCATTCTATCCTCATAACGAGCAATGTCTGATCATCATACTGTATTGCTTCCCCTACAAACTGCCGCAAATCTTCTTTTACAACGCGCACTAATTCCTCTGTTTCGAATTCTGTGTTATCTTTTATTATACTAAGCATCCGATCTTGAGAATATTCTTCATTGTTGGCATTCTTTGCCTCTGGGATGCCGTCAGTGAAAAGAAACAGTAAATCGCCAACCTCCCCGGTAAAATTCTTCTGTTTATACACCTGTTTCTTTTCTATACCGATTGGAAGCCCCAGTGTGTCTATCTGCTGAAACTCTCCCGTTTTTTTTCTATAAACGAACAATGGCGAATGAGCTGCATTTGAATACATTATTTCTCTATCTTTTTCGTTGAATATGAAGTATCCCATTGTCGCGTATCGTTCCATCCCAATTCTACCGGTAATACTCTTATTGATTATTGAAAGAACATTCGCGGCTCCCCTTTTCGGAGAAGCGATCAGTCTGATAATTGTCCGAATCATGACCATAACAAGGGCTGCCGGAACACCCTTCCCGGCAACATCACATATTACCACCGCGATATTGTTATCATCCAATCTGAAAATATCGTGATAGTCACCGCTTATTCCCTCCACTACGTTTGAGAAAGATGCAAAAGAAGCATTATTAAAATTCGGTATGCTTCTTGGAAGAAGATTTTTCTGGATATCAGCTGCAATGCCGATTTCGCGATCCATTTCTTTTTTTTCGATAAGCGCGTCGTAGTTGAGAACATTGTTTATTGTCAAAGCTGCATAATCGCAGAAAGTTTTTACGTGGGAAAAATCAAGATCGGTAAATCTCTTATCCTCATTCTTCCTGACAATTGCGACAGCACCCAGAATTTGATTAGAAATAATAAGAGGTACAATGATTAAAGAACTAATATATAATATTCCCTTTGCTGAATAGGTATTATATATTAACCTTTCATCATTTTCAGAGATTTTTATGAAAACCGGTACACCTGATTGTATTGTTTCTCCTATTATTGTCTCTCCCATTTTAAATGTTCTATCGTTAAAATGTTCTTTAATAGTTCTTTCTTTCAGGGTGACAACCTGCTGGGGAAGGAGATATGGGGGAGGAAATAATCCTGATACTGCGCTGACTTGAATGAGATTATCCTGCCTATCAACAATGAACAGGGCTCCGGCATCCGATTCAGTATTATCAACAGCTGAGTCAATGATAATCTGATAAGCTTTCTTAAGATCTAAATTTTCAGTTGCTGAAGCCCCTACTTTCAGCATAAAATCTTTGACCGTATCAAGCTTCTTCCAAAGATCTTTTATTAGAATATTGTAATTATCAGACAGAGTCTCAAACTCGTCTCCGGATTTTATATTCAGTTCTTTAGAGAAATCTCCTTTTGAAACTGTCTGAATAGCATCCTCAACAAGATTAATCCTGGATGCAATTCTATTGGATATTTTTGCACTGATAATAATACTTATTATTATGGTGATTATGACAAGTATTATTGAAATGTATATGCTCATTTTGATATATCTATCAGCCTGTTGTTTTGTGCCTTCAAGAAGATTAGTAAGCTTTCCCTTGAAATCTTCTGTTCCCTCTCTAATCAGGTCTTGATAATTTTCTAAAGACAGGAGCTTTCCTGGAAATGAGGCATCATCCCCTTTGCTTTCTAAAATCATAATCTTGGTCCTCAGAATACTGTTATTTCCGATTATTTCAGCAAGCTCACTGTCAATAATAGTATCTACAAGTTTGAATATGGGTTCAAAATACCAGGAGTAGACTTGTTCCCACATGCCTTCACTTCTTTCCAGCTCCCTTTTCTGTTCATTGCTGAACAATCCGATTGCTCTTTCACTTAGTAAAGTTTCGAGGGATATTTCAAAATCTTCTATTGATTCTTGCCAGTCATGTTTTATCACTGTTAATTTTTTACTTGTCGTCAGAAAGGTGCTGTTCTGAGCCTCTATTGTATTGAGCTTTGCAAGCACCCTCTCCGATTGTGCTTCAAAATGCATTAGATTGATAATTGAACTACCCGAAATAATAATTACCAGGATGGCAATTGTGAATCCAACACAAAGTAATAGTCCTTCAAGAGCAAGTTTTGTTCGTATCTTCATTACTTCCTCATCTCATTGTATTTCGATTGCTTCGCTATGTTTATTAAACCACTCATGATCCATATTTGCAAATCATATTTTTATTGTTTCCGTGCTGTAAACCCACACTCATAACTTGCAGCCATATCCATTTCGTACTATAAGGTAAGTGGGACATCAGCCTTTTTTTCCGATTAAGGAGTCTTTCATGGTAAAGAGAATAGAGCTCATACATCTCATACATGATGAGGAATACATAAATCAGGCATTTGGCCGTAT
>JAGLYY010000246.1 GCA_023131935.1 Spirochaetales bacterium
CTAGCCGCGGCTTTTAATCCTGATAAGCCTTATGAGGGTCTTAAAGGGAAAATTTTCGCTATCTGTTATCCTGATAACATTTATGATGACTCCTCCCCTACCCTGAAGACTCTTGAGGAGGTCCTTCAGACCTATTTTCCTGCAATTAAGGGGATCCACATCCTTCCGGAACGACTCATGATTCATCCGGACATCTGGCCTCAGGATTTTTTCAGGTTTCTCTCTCCTGAAAAAGCGCTGCGGCTTGTGGAATACCTGGAGGAGCAGGGTGTTCTCGATGAAAATCGCTATATTACCGATGCCTATGGAGAGCTTCGAGTTCAACTGGAAGAAAAAATCCTTCCGGAATGGCTGATCAATCATGAACAAAAGACAGGGAACGATGCCGGGGCATCTGTTGGAAATATCCTGAAGATCCTGGATGAGGTAAACAATACCCACTTCAATGATGGCGGATTTTCACAAAAGACACGAGCTATCGTTGATCCCCGGTTCGGCACAGTGCAGGATATCCATACGCTCACACAACGGTACGCGGTCATGCTCGATTTCGTAGTAAACCACCTCGATATCGATAATGATGCCCTTGAGAAGTTCAGAAATGGGAAAGAAACGGGTGATGCCTTCATCATCATAGCTCCAAAACGGTATCGCGAATTAAAAGAAACAGGACTCATAGCGAAAACATTCCGTCCACGGCCGTTCCCTCTGTTTACCGGTTTGCGAAAACATCCGGCTGCAGGTCCATCAGATACAATTGCCCGGGCGGCTGCAATGAATGACCGTTTCTCTGAAACCGGCCTCGATCACCTTGATGAAAGGCTCATCAGCTTCCTCTCCATATACTATAAAGTTGAAAACGATCAGGGCCTCACCGCGGAGGACAAAAGAATTTTCCAGGATTTCCTGAAGTTTTTGCGGGAAATAAAGATTGTCAAATCCACTGTATTCACGGACTCCGTTATCCAGCCGCAGCAGCTGGTTTTTTCGGAAGAGGCGGGCTGCTCAATGAGCGAATTTCTTAAATGCCTGAATCTGCCTGATTCTTATGCAAAATCGTTCAATAAATATGATGATGAAATTTTCGGAGAAAAGTTTTTTGTGTATACCACTTTCAGCGAGTCACAGGTTGATCTCAACCCGGTAAGTGAGGCTGGTTTCCGGATGATCATCGACGATCTCTTCCTCCTGTTATCCGGGGGGAACCTTGCCATGATGCGGATGGATGCCATCAAATATCTGTGGAAGGAGATCGGGAAACGAAATTTTGATATGTCTGAAGGGAACAAGCTTATAGAGATCATCAGGCTTTTGATGGCGCTGGTTGCTCCCAGTGTTCTTCCGCTGGATGAGATTAACAGTCCCGATCCGGTTGTGTATGAAATGGGCCGCGATGGCGGATTCTCCTACCTCTTCGGGCAGGTGAATTCCGTGGTTGCAGCCTTCAACGAAGGATCACTTTTACCGTTAAAACGATTTTACGAAACCATGAAAGAACGATGCCCCTCAAACCTTGTCCTTTTTGTCATGCTTTCAACCCATGACGGCCGTTCTGTTCAAGGTCTTGGGGTACAGCGAACCGACGGCAATGTATCGATCGACCAGTTTTATAAGCTGAAAGAGGTTGTTGAAAAAAGGGGCGGAAAACCGAAATATCGATCGGTCCCAGCCGGGCAGGTCCCCACTGATACTTTTCATAAAGTATCTACCGAAGGGGGGCTTGATAATTGGAAAGATAAGATCATGTCCCTCTTCACCGAAGCTTCGGTAAAGACAAAAGACCAGCTTCATTTAAAGAATAAGGCACTTGATCGTACGGAACTTTTATCGGAGCTGTCTGATATCACCGGCCGTCCTGCCGCGGAGCTTTCTTCAGTACCGGCAATTGACTACTTTCTGCAATGGATCATCGATGGGCGCACCCCCTATGAATTGTGCTGTACATCCAGGAGCGCTTTTTCTTCCCATGATCCCCGGGGAAACCCGATCATCCCGGAACATGAAGCATGGCGCCTTGCCCTTGCGCAATTATATGTCTTAACCCTTGGACAGGTGGTTCCGGCAATCTATTTCAATGATCTTTTAGGGCTGGAAAATGATCTTCCGGGCTACAAACTCACCGGCAAACCAAGAGATCTGAACCGACATAAGACATACCTTCCCAAGATCGATCTTGCATATCCCTCCGACCCTTTTACTGCGGCATATCTTCCCAGATTGAATACTATCCTCAAGATCTGGAATAATGATGGTGCTTTTTATCCGGGAAGTTCACAATTCGAATTCAAACCTATCGGAGAGACGGTTTTTCTGAACCATCCCTTTGCCGATGGAAACCATTCTTTCATTCTGGGGAATATAGCGAACCGGGAAGTTAAGATTCAGCTGGATCTGAAAACGTTGTCGGGGATAAATAATGGAATTTTAAAATTGATGAGAGAACAGGGTCTTGAGAATAAACTTGATGAAGCGGTCTTTCCAGGCGCCGGTTATCAGCTAAAGGATGATGGATTACTTGAAGCTGTACTCCCCCCCTTTGGCGCTCTCTGGTTAAAATATGGAGAGAAAACATGAAGAAAGTCCTGATTACCGGAGCGACCGGATTTATCGGCAGCCATCTTGTAGACGCGAATATCGCCAAAGATAACGACATCCGCGCTTATGTCCTTCCGAAGGATCCGGCGATATCCAATCTTGAAGAAAAAGGTGTTGAAGTTGTTCTGGGTGATATCCGGGATTATCCCTTAGTCCGGGAAGCTGCTGCTCATCGGGAAATCATCTTTCACTGTGCCGCGATAGTAACCGACTGGGCGCCGAGAAAGCTTTTTCGTGAAGTAACTGTAGGCGGTATGGAGAACATCCTGAAAGCTGCCGTGGATGCGGGAGTTTCCAGGTTTGTCGATATCAGCACAAACGATGTATTTGGCAGGCACGAGGATGTAGTTATAGACGAAACCTTTTCACTCAGTCGATGGAATGAGCCCTATCCGGATTTTAAGATAGAGGCAGAAAAACTTGCATGGAAATATCACAAAGAACATGATCTTCCGGTGACAATGGTATATCCCTGCTGGGTGTATGGAGACAATGATTTTACTTTTGTTGCCGATCTCGCGGACGCGATTATCAAAAAAAATATGATCTTCTGGAGAAAGGATGTAATCGTTTGGCCTGCCTATATTGAAAACCTGGTTGATCTTCTTATGGTGATTTCGGAGGACGACAGGGCAATCGGTAACGGATATCTGATCCATGATGGAGAATCAACCACATTACAGGAGTTTTGTGCCGGCATATCTCAGGCCCTTGGTGCCCCCACTCCAAAATTTCAGATTCCCTACTTTGCAGCTTATACCGTCGCGTTAATAATGGAATTTTTATGGAAGCTTTTTGGTAAGAAAACCAGACCCCTTCTTACCACCTATGTGATGAAGAATCTTGGTTCGAGATTTCAGTATTCAATAGAAAAATCCGAAAGAGAACTGGGCTGGAAACCAAAAATATCCTATAGAGAAGGATTCGCAAAAACTATGGAATGGCTTGTAACCCTGGACAAAGACGCATATAAAACCAAATAATACATGGATGAAAGGAAGGATTAATATGAACTTAGAAAAAAGCACAAAGACAATTGCTGTTTTAGAGATAATTACCGCAATCGGGCTTATCCTGTTCTGGATACTTTTCTTCACCGTTGGTCTCGCGCCTGCAGACCCGCCTGTTGGATATTTCGAATATGAACACTCGTTCCCCCTTCCCGATATTATTCTCTCTCTCACTCTGCTGGCTGCCGGGTACTTTCTATTAAAGAAGAAAGGTATTGGCAAATCACTCTCTCTCGTATGCGCCGGCGGTTTACTCTTTCTCGGTATACTCGATTTCAGTTTTAATATTCAGAACGGAGTGTATGCTGTTTCAACAATGGATCTGATAACCAATGGATTTATCAATATCTGGTGTGTCCTCTTTGGTCTTTTTATTATTCGCAGGCTTCAACATAGGTAATATATTTTTCAGTTTTCTTTGAAAGATTAGAATATTCTCCTCGATATTTTTCAGGTAGCTGCTGTGCAAGCTGGTACATTATCTCCTTTATCATTTCGCCGCGGATAGAATTGGTGATTGCTTTACCTCCTGTGTTTATTTTAAACATCTTACCGGTTTTAAACGTGATCTTTGTTCTTTTCAGCTTTCTGATATTATTCCGAAATTCCTCTACCCCATAGTGGACAAGAGGCAGTATCGGAATATTTAATCTGGCAGCTATGGTTACAATTCCCGACCGCCCCTTCCTTAGTCTCCCATCTCCGCTCCTTGTACCCTCCGGGGCAATACCAAGAAAAAAATCAGCCCCAAGGACCCGTTCCGCTTGCCTGAATGCATTCATATCGGTGGATTCCCTGTTGATAGGAATCCCCTTCCAGAGATTTCCTAGGAGTATCCGGGAAAAGGGAGATTTCCAGGATTCTGCTTTTACCAAGGCTGTAACTTTTCTGGGTTTCATCAGGATATACATCAAGGGGACTTCGAGAAAACTAATATGGTTGGCAGCTATGATTACAGGCCCAATTTCAGGTACTTTGTATCCAGGATCCAATACAACTTTACAGAGAACATGTAATAATATCTTTATTATGAAAGTTACCAGTTTCTCGATTATTCTCATCTGTAAGTGCTCTTTATTCCGTTAGAACCCGCAGGGCCCCGGGGAAACACTCGACAAGAAGAGATTTTCCGCTAATACAGATCGTTTCACCATCCGCGTGACAGACTAATCCACCTTGAGAGGATTCGATCTGAAACCTGGAATATCGTCTTGTAGTAATATGCCTGCTTTCAGCCTGGGTGCCTTTGAGAAACTTGAGAAAGAGATTCAGCATTTCGGAGCGGGATAACTTGCCGGCCATGCAGAGATCAAATTGTCCATCGTCATTTATCGACTCGGGAGCCATGTAGAATGTTCCCCCCATACGCCGTCCATTCATTATTGAGATCATCGTGGCAATCTGTTGAATTTTCTCATCCCCTATCTGTAAAGTAACAAAGGGGAATTTCGGGTACATTATCAGGGTTTTTATTGCGGCAACAACATATCCCATAGTACCGTGAATATGTTTCAACTTCTCGGCTTCAAGACCAACTATGGTATCGAAACCAACCCCGATGCCGTTTCCAAAATATCTCCCTTCCGGATAATCACCTCCGGTGATTTTACCAATATCAAGGGGTCTCGTATTTCCTGCAACAAGGAGTTTCAATATCTGGGGAGCACCCTTTAGTAGGTTGATTCCGTAGGCAAAATCATTTCCACTTCCGATAGGAAAAACCGCCAGGGCGGGAAGTTTTGCTGTTTCCCGAATACTCATAAGCCCATTTATCACTTCACTACTGGTTCCATCACCTCCGGTAGAAACAATAAAATTGTAGTCTTTTCTCCCTGCATCAGCAGCCAGTTCAACTGCATGTCCAGGCGCTTCGGTGAATACAATGTCATAATCGAGTTTGGAACCCTCGAATAGTGATTTAATCTGGTTGATTTTGCTCGCCGCGCAGCCTTTTCCGGCAACCGGATTATAAATTACTTTGCACTTCATAGCTGCTACTCCTTAGCGTACTATACAGGTATTACTGTGACTGTCAACCGGAGCTATTGACTATCTTCTTATATAATAATAGTATAGGGCGCTCGTGGACGAAAAGGCGCGCTGGAAAAACTCCTGCAATAGGCTCTCCTCCTCCACCTCGAATGCTTTACGCTAATAGGCCTTTTCACAAATCTCTTTGCTTAAACAAGAAGGAACAACAATTGAATTTTCACGATTTCGAATTAAACGACGCGATTATGCGCGCGATTGACAAACTTGGTTTCGAAACTCCTACTCCTATTCAGGAGAAGGTCATCCCCCACCTGCTCGCCGAGAAAAGTGATGTTGTCGGTCTTGCCCAAACAGGTACAGGAAAAACAGCTGCCTTCGGGCTTCCGATCATTGAAAAAATTGAAAAAAAGGAAAGGTACATTCAGAGTCTTATTCTCTGTCCCACAAGAGAGCTCTGTCTCCAGATAACCGGGGACATGGAAAATTTCGCCCGATTTACTCCCAACATCTCTATCACCGCTGTGTATGGAGGCGCTGCGATCGTTCCGCAGATTAAGGACATTAAAAGAGGCACCCATGTGGTAGTTGCCACACCGGGACGGCTCTTGGATTTAATAAATCGCGGTGTTGCAGATTTAAGCGCAATTAAATATCTCGTTCTCGATGAGGCAGATATCATGCTCAATATGGGTTTTAAGGATGAAATTGACGCCATCCTTGAAGCTGCTCCCGCCGAAAGGCAGACCATCCTCCTGTCAGCAACTATGCCACGTGAGGTAGCGAAAATTGCATCCACCTACATGAAGAATCCTGTTGAAATAACCATAGGGGAGAAAAATGCAGGTGTTTCGACCGTAGAACATAAGTACTTCATGGTTCATTCGAGAGATAAATATCTTGCCCTCAAAAGAATTGTCGATTTCCATCCGGAGATTTATGGAATCATCTTTTGCCGGACCCGAAGATCTACCCAGGAAATTGCTGACAAAATGATCAAAGACGGGTATAACGCTGAGTCTCTTCATGGTGATCTTTCCCAGGCGCAACGTGAAATTGTGATGAAGAAATTTCGCGAGAAAAACCTTCAGCTTCTCGTTGCAACCGATATTGCCGCGAGAGGCCTAGATGTAAATGATCTTACCCATATTATCCATTACGATCTTCCGGATGAGATTGAGGTGTATAACCACCGAAGCGGCCGTACCGGCAGGGCTGGGAAAAAAGGGACCTCCTTCTCAGTCATCAATATGAAAGAAAAATCCAAACTCAAGCGTATTGAGAATGTAATCAAGCGAAAAATCACCCCCGAAAAAGTCCCGACCGGAAAAGATATCTGCGAGCATCAGCTCATGCACCTTATTGACAGGGTCAAAGCTGTAGAGGTGAAGACTGAACAGATCGCGCCTTACCTTTCGGTTATAGAAGAAAAACTTGCTGCTTTAAGCAGAGAGGACCTTCTTAAACATTTCGTTTCCCTCGAGTTTAACCGGTTTCTGAATTACTATAAAAACACCCCTGATATCAGTATTGTCAGCGGCGAAAGGAAACACAGAGATGATTCTGTCAGGGGGCCGTATAAAAGGTCCGGCGGTGGTGCCGGTTTTACCTGGCTCAGTGTGAACTTAGGGAAAAAAGATAATGTATTGCCGCCGCAGCTTATCGGTCTTATTAATCAGTGCACCCGAAACAGGAACATCAAACTGGGCAGGATAGATATTTCTTTTAACAAATCGAGTATACAGGTAGAGAGTGCTTACGCTGATGTAGTGTATAACTCCCTGAATGGATATAATTATCGCGGCAGCAAAATTCAGGCTGACCGTGTTTCCGGCAGCTCCCAGGGTGGAAACTATGGGAAAGGAAGTTACCGGCGGGGGGATTTTCAGAAAGGTGATTACCGGAATAAGCGCGGAAAACGATAAGGACGGGCTTCGTTGCACTCACTGTTTTTTCTTTCTGTAGTGTACCACAAGACTTGGCAGTAATGTCAGACTGAGGAGAGCGCTGCAGATCATCGTGACCCACATCAGGATCACCAGAAAGGTATGCACTGTCATTGGGGATAGAAGCATTGCAGTAAATCCGATACCCAGCCCCAGGGCGTTTGCCAGCACCGGGGATGATACATATTTCAGTGACTGGGTAACCGGATCGGGATGTCCTTTTTTATGGAAGTACCGGTAGAGCGATGAAAAGTGAATAGCATAATCAATCCCTACTCCAATAGTCAATCCGGACATGATCCCAGTTGATATGCTGAGGTCGATCCGGGCATATCCCATAGTGCCGAAGAGTGTCAGCAGTGTAACCACGATGGGTGCGATGGAAAATAAGGCAAGGCGGAGACTCTTTTGCGTGAGGACCATCAAGAGAAACACCAGGGCCAATGCCACGAGCAAACTGTTAATCTGCTGAGGGATGATCTGGTCATTCATATCTTTCATCACGTAAGGAATTCCCGCGATGGTCAGGTCCAGATCTTCATCAAATTTTTCTATGATTCTTTCAAATTCAACAAGAGTTTCTTTCTCAAGGTCTTTCAGGTAAAAGACCACCCTCCCCTTGTTTTGCTCTTTTTTCAGGAAAGTTTCAATGAGCCGGGGATTTTGCCTGCTCAACATGGTTGCCATGAGACGCGCTACCATGGGGTTTTCAGGATATCCCGGTTCCTGATTTTCGTTAAAGAGCGTTTTTACTCTGGAAATCAACGTATATATAGACACGCTTGTTTCGGAAATATTCGAAGTACGAAGCTCCTCCTGCATCAGAAGAATTTTGTCCGCTACTTCAGGCGCAAGGAGGTCGCCTTCTGAAGAATACATCACCCCAATAGGGAGAGATCCTCCAAGTATGGAATTTACCGCATTAACACTTTTATGTACTTCAGTACTCTTTTTATAAATCGACAGCATATTAAAGTTTGCACGTATCAACCCTATTCCGGGGATAAAAACAAGAATCAACAGTACCGCAAGGATATATGCGCGTATATTTTTAATCCGGGATATAAAATGATATATTCCGTCTGCCTCTTTTCTCTTTGAGCTCTCAAGGCGGGGTACATGAAGGAAAAGCACCGGCAAGAAAACCCAGGTAACAACTCCTGCCGCAAGAATACCGAAACTCGCGGCAATGCCCATGGTGCGGATTGCTTGGGACTTTATGAAGAGCATTGAAAGAAATCCAACCATTGTGGTAAGGGTAGTCATAATCATCGGGTTCCCTACCGCTCGGAGGGTTTCCCCGACGACCTCCTTTTTCTCCCTTCCCATTGCAAGGCCATCTATAACGTGGCTGGTAAAGTGCAAACCGTCAGCGCTTCCCATAACAATAACAAAGATCGGTACAAGGGCCGTTATGAAAGTAATATTGCCCAGTGTCCAGCCGATTCCCCCGACAGTAATAGCCGCCCCGATGGCGGCTGGAAACATAGAAAGCGCTGTTGCCCGAAAACTACCAATACGCCACCGGAATACCAAAAGCATCAGAAAAAGCGCGAATGGGGGAAGAGTCAGTAGTAACCGGAGAATGTAATCGAAGATCATTGCTTCCAGGTAAGGCTCTCCGGAAATGACATAATCTTCACCGTACGTTTCGAAAATAGTGTTTGCTTTCTTTACAACCTCTCGATTTGAAATAATGCCATCAAGGATGATTTGAAATGATGCGTAATGGTTCTCATCCTTTTTTATTATTCCTCCTCCATCCATGAGGGCAGAGAGAAAATTGAAGATTTCATTTACCTGATCCGGAGATACATCCCGTGTGTTTACCGTTTTCCCTGCGATAAATATCTTCGCAGGGACCGGACCTCCAACGAAAACAACCCCCTCTATCCGGGCGAGGTTCTCTGTTAAGTCAAGAAGAGTATTTACTGTCTCTATCGAATTGACAGGATCTTGAAGATGTAGCAGATATACCAGCTGTTCGGAACCGCCGAAAACCTCATTCATCTCCTCTATATTTTTTATATACCGGGAATGGTCCGGCATAAATACCTTAAAATCGGTAACGATACCAAGGCGGGTAAATCCAACGATTGAGAAAATCATCAGAATGGCAAGAAAAACCATGAGCAGTTTGCCCCGTTTTTCAAGAAACAGGGTGTATCGGGAAAAAAAATCATTTTTCATAAATTTTTTGCTTCACTCACTTCATTCACTTCATTCCCATTCAATGGTCGCCGGAGGTTTACTTGAAATATCATACACAACCCTTCCTATCTCTTTTACCGAGTTCGTGATGATAGATGAAATTTCCAACAGGTCAACGGAGTCAAAGGCAAATACATCCGCGGTCATCCCATCCCGTGAAGTGATGGCCCTGAGAGCAAGGACATACCCATACTCCCTTGCATCACCGGCTACTCCAACTGATCGTACCGGGAGAAGTATACAGAAAGCCTGCCAGATTTTGTTGTAAAGGTTTCTCTTTTTCAGTTCCCGGATAAAGAGATAATCAGCTTCCTTTAGAATAGTGCATTTCTCCCGGGTAATCTCTCCGAGTATCCTGACGGCGAGGCCTGGTCCGGGAAAAGGATGACGGTGCACAATCTCTTCGCTTAACCCAAGCCGCAGGCCAAGAGCACGTACTTCATCCTTGTAAAGCCTGGCAAGCGGTTCGATTATGCTTCCTGCTTTCCGCTTTGCCTCAACCAAGGGGGAACGGACATTATGGTGAGATTTTATTACATGGGCTTTTTCACCGACCCCTTTCCCCGATTCAATCATATCGGTGTAAAGGGTCCCTTGCGCAAGATAAGCTTCATCAATACCGATGCGGGCAACCTCAGTTTCCTGTACTGTGATAAAGAGGTCTCCTATTATCTGCCGTTTTTTCTCCGGATCCGCGACCCCTTCAAGGGAAGAAAGGAACCGCTCTGAAGCATCGATCATGTGGAGATGTTTTGCTCCGAGGCTACTTAAGATAACTTCAACTTCGGCGGATTCGTTTTTCCGCATCAGCCCTGTATCAATATACATGAGGTGAACCTGATCCGGATCCAGTGCTTTTAAAAGCAATCCTCCGGCAACGGTAGAATCAACTCCACCGGATATAAGAAGGAGCACCTTATCATTCCCAACTTTCTGTTTGATCTCCCCGGAGACCTCTGTAAGATAGGAATCCATGTTCCAGCCTTTTGAAACTCCCGCAATTCCGCAGACGAAGTTTTCAAGGATCTCGATGCCGTATTCGCAATGGGAAACTTCAGGGTGGAACTGAATGCCGTATAAGTTCTTCAGAGAATTAAAAGCCATCGCTGGATGATCTTTCGATTCAGCTATCGATTCAAACCCTTCTCCAAGAGTGTTAATACTGTCCCCATGGCTCATCCAGCTGATAAAGCCCTCCGGGATGTCATGAAAGAGAGGGTTTTTTGAGAGAACATGTATAGGCGATCGGCCATACTCTTTCTTTTCAAGGGAGGCAACCTTGCCGCTGTGGTCTTCGGTCATTCGTTGGAAGCCGTAACATATTCCCAGAACAGGAAGGCCTGTTTCATAGAAATTCTTATCCAGGAGTGGAGCCCCATCTTCATACACGGAATAGGGAGAGCCGGAAAAAATAAGCCCCCGAACTCCATGAAGGATTTCGGGGTCAAAGGGGCTATCCCCCGGGATTATTTCGGAATAAACTCCGATTTCCCTGATCCGCCGGGCGATTAGCTGGGTTGTCTGGCTTCCGAAATCAAGAATCAGGATTTTATCCATTGGTTCCTTCTTGTGATAGTGCTTTTTCGCTGGTATCCAACTGAAATAATATCAATTGGGGTCCCGGTAAACTCTTCTATAAAATCTATATAATCCTTGGCTTCACCAGGGAGGTCTTCATAGTTCATAATCTCCGAAAGATCCTGTTTCCAGCCTGGGAAGGTTTTCAGGATAGGCTTCGCCTGTTCCAGCACTTCGATGGAGGAGGGAAAGGATTCAAGCCTCTTGCCCTGATATTCGTAGGCAATACATACCGCTACCTCATCAAGTTGGTCATACACATCGAGGTGGGTCAGTACAAGAGCATCCAGGGAGTTTGTATCGCAGGCATAAGAGAGTGCAAGAAGATCGAGATAACCGCAGCGCCGGGGTCTTCCGGTAGTAACACCATACTCCCGGCCGAGATCACGAATCATATCGATCATCTCCCCCTGATCATCCTCAGAAAACTCACTGGGAAAAGGACCGTTCCCTACTCTTGTGGTATATGCTTTAAAAACCCCGAGGATCCGATGGAGGTCTCTAGGGCCTATTCCGCCTCCGATAGAAGCTCCCGCGGCACAGGAAATACCCGATGATACAAAGGGATATGTTCCCATGTCCGGATCCAGCAAAATCCCCTGGGCACCTTCGAAAAGGACATTTTTACCCTTCTGTTGTTTCATGTATCCTGGAAGATGTATCGACATCTTCTCAAGACGTTCGAGATATGGTGATATAAAATCTCTATCACTCTGGGGAACTTTTTCAAGAAATCCTGGATCAAACAAATCGACTATTCGATAACCCTCACGGTGCGCTTTCCTGGCATAGGTACTGCCGATGCCCCGCCCGGTAGTGCCGATAGGCCTGGGCCGGTGCTGCTCCATCTCGATATCCTCTTCCTTGTACCGGGGTAAAACGATGTGGGACCTGTCTGAAATGAGCACCCTTCCTTCCCAGTTAATCCCCTGGGACTTAAGGGTAGAAAGCTCTTTGAAAAGGGATTCGGGATCAATAACCATGGCAGTACCAAGAATCGCCATCTTTTCAGGGTTGATTACTCCTGAAGGTACCAGGTGCAGCTTATAGGTCGC
>JAGLYY010000247.1 GCA_023131935.1 Spirochaetales bacterium
GCCTCGAAGGATTGCTCATCCTCAAGGATATTTTTCGGATTCTTGAAGTGCTCCATCACCTTTTCGGAGTATAACCAGTTGAAAGCGTCGCTCATATTTACACCTGCCTGTAACTCATCTCTATTGTACGGATCAATACAACGTTGACATTTTCCGGATTTTACTCATGATTCCCGGTAATTTTTCGAGGACATAATCAACATCCTCTTCGCTGCTGCCAAGTCCAAGGCTGAACCGGATCGAACCATGGGCAAGCTCAGGATTTACCCCGATTGCCAGAAGAACGTGAGAGGGATCAAGGGACCCCGATGCACACGCTGATCCGGTAGAAACCATTATCCCCTCCAGATCGAGATAGAGGAGGATCGATTCCCCTTCGGCCCCCTTGAAGGAAATATTCAAGGTCCCCGGAAGACACCGGTCCTGTCCACTATTGATTATGATATCCGGAATAGATTCTTGAATTCCCTTTTTTAACATTTCCCGGAGCTTTTTGAGCTTGACCCTCTCTTTCTCCCCATCCCGGAGGATTATCTCCGCGGCCTTCCCCATACCGATAATTCCCAGGGTATTGTAGGTACCGGCACGTAATCCCCGCTCTTGATGTCCCCCGTGGATAAGGGGAATAGCGGGAACCCTCTCCCGGATATAGAGGGCCCCCACCCCTTTCGGCCCGTTCAGCTTATGTCCGGAGTAGGAAAGGTAATCAACCCCAAGGTCCTCCACATTTACGGGGATTTTTCCGACTGCCTGTACCGCGTCGGTATGCATCAGGGACCCAGCCTCATGGACCAGTTTTGTTATGGCAAAGATCTCCTCTATTGTTCCAATTTCATTATTTGCCATCATGATACTGACGAGGGCTGTACGGTCCGATAACCGCTCTTTGAGCTTGTTTATTGAAACCTGTCCATTCTCATCTACCGGGATGAAATGAACAGTGACCCCTTGCTTTGCGAGGAATTTAGCCGTCTCCATTATACTCGGGTGCTCTATCACCGAAGTGATAAGTTCAATCCTTTCTCCAGAGGGAACCGGGCCGGGAACTCCCGATGTAAAAAGAAGCTGTTTGAGGACCATGTTATTCGATTCGGAACCGCTGCCGGTAAAAAAGACCTGGTCTGCCGGAGCCCCTATCACTTCAGCGGTAAATTGCCTGGCTTCCTCTATCCTGCCGGCGGCCTTTCTGCCCATAGTGTGCATACTTGAGGCATTGGAAAAAAGAGAAAGAGATTCCCTCATAATAGCGGCCACCTCAGGATGAAGAGGGGTTGTGGCATTGTGATCCATATAGACTATTCTATTTCGCATGAGTCTGTTCCGGTAAAAACATAACGAAAGACCTGTTTGCCTGTCAAGGAGCTCCCCCACCCATATACCGAACCTTCGATTTGAAAGGTCTCCACTTTTTATAGTGCTGCACATATCCGCAGGTGGGGGGCAGATGGCGGGAGAAGAGGGCGTGCAAGAGGGTCATTTTTCGGCATTCTCTGCAAATCGCAAAACGGTTTTGATAAACCCGGCAGCGGTTGGTACTCTTATTGAGATACAGGCAGGGGGAATCCAGATCTAAATATACCACGGCCCGGGAGATCTCTTTCTCATGACAGCAGAGTCCACAACCCTTACAGAGAGACTCCCATCGTTGTTTCCTCTTGTAAAAAAAAGCTTTCAGCATTAGAGCTCGAGCAAGGTATAGTATCCCCCCTCGGCCCTTCCGCTTCGTTTATAGAGGAAAACCTCAATTTCCAGAGGAAGATACCGCTTGCCAAAATCAGAATCGAGGGATGAGATAAAAGTGAGATTGTACACCCCTGTTTTTCGGGAAAGGATAGCGTCAATAACTACTCCAACCCCTTCAGGGTGAAAGAGATAATACCCCTGACCTCCGGTTTCATCAGAAAGATAGGTCAATTCGTGACTAAAAGAGTTATAAGAGTCATAAGAATCATAAGAGTTATCAACGGAGCCAACGGAATTATCAGACCCACCTTTCACCGTAATGAAAGAAAAGGAAATTCCGTTGTTCCTGAGAAACTGCATTGATTCCAAAAGCCCGTACCTCTCAAAACTACCAGGAGGGAGCTTGCCATCGGTAACAAAGATTACCTCTTTCGTGCCGTTGGTCTCAAGGAGGCTTGAGACAGCAAGACGCAGCCCCCTGTCAAAACTCCATCTGGTGGAATAATCATCCTTGTGAACGGCGGATTGGAAGAGTATAGGCTGGCTCCCTGCCGGGGCTGAAACCACAGGATCCTCACCCGCGGATATCAGCTGGACTCCCCCCCTTCCCTGAATCCCCGCAAGGAGTTCCCTCACCGCTTTCCAGGCCTCCTCCTCGTAGTTTCTCATCTCCAGGGACCTGTCAAGGAGAATCGCGATAGAAGCAATGGAAGCTTCATCGGCGCTCCAGGTAAGATCGGGGTCCTTAACCGCCATTCCGCTCTCAGTGAGAATGAAATTACTCTTATCGAGGCCGATAAAAGGTTCCCCGGATCGATCTCTAACTGTCAGCTCAACTTCAACCCTGGGAAAATCTTCAGCAAATACTTTATTAATCTGCACCCAGAGCCCTCCGTATAGTTGGGACATCTCTGAGTACACCTTTACCGAACTTGTATTAAAATCTACAGAAAGGAGGTTGTTATTATCATCAATAATCGCCTTTGTCAGCCGGCTGCCTTCAATATGGGGTATTTCCTGAAAAACTTCCCTCGAGATATCGAAGGTCACCAGATGGTCTCCGCAGGCAATGAGAAGCACTCCTTCCCGGAACAGATCTATCCCTTCCGGAAGATCGAGGATCGGGTCGGAATGGGTTTCCAGGTAATTCCCGCTATAATCAAAAACGCTGATTCCGGGATTCCGGATATCACTGACATAGATCCTTCCATTGCAGGCAAATATCCCCGTTGGGGATGAGAGTCCTGAAAAACCCGGAGCAGGTCTGCCAAATGAGAGAACAAAGTTCCCATCGGTGTCAAATTTGCTGATTCTGCGGTTTCCCGATTCAGTTATATAGAGAAATCCCTTCTCATCAACAGTAAGATACTGAGGTCCAAGAAGCTGCCCCGGCCCCCGTCCTCTCTCACCAAAGGAGGAGGTTTCCCTTCCGTCGAGGCTGAATTTTATAATCCTGTCCCCTTCAAACTCGGAGATATAAAGAGATTCTCCCACCCGCAATATGTCAAAAGGATGATTGATCCCCTCTACCCCCCCCCGGAGTTTCTGTTCCCGATAGCCGTTAGCATTGAACCGTACTATTTCATTACTGCCAAAGGATGCCAAATAAAATCCACCGCTCCCGGCAGAACTTATTGAACTGGGCCGGAGAAAAAGATTGTACTCCGGATATTTCCCCTCAATGGTGTGGGATAAATAGAAGTCCTCCTGTATATCGAGTTCCTGTCCAAGACCCCTTCTCCGCTGTATGATATCGATTTTATACTGTAAAAGGGGATCTTCATATCCATTCTGAATCAGACTTTCCCACATTGTAAGAGCAGATTCTTCAAAACCGGAACGGTAATATGCATTACCAAGCCACAATCGGGTCCTCGTGTCATCCGGCTTGAGGGAGAGAGAACGTTCGAATGATAATATTGCCCTGTTAAAACGCCCGCTATGGAAAGCCTGGACCCCCCAGCGAAACTCCCGTTCAGCGGAGATCTCAGAAAAGTCGAGGTTTTGGGCTTGAAGGGAAAGGATTTGCAGGGTTATTAAGCATATAGCAGTGAGGATTGATCTTTTCACGAAGCCAGTATACACCCATCAAACGATGATATCTACCTTGTGCTCAGGTTTAGGAAGGAAGACTTCCCCCCTAAGGCCTAGATACAAAATTGCCTTAATTTTTTCCAGAGAAATCACATTGGGCTCCAGCGGTGGAGATGGAATAGGGTGTATGCCTGTATTCACACCATTGATTTGCATATTGCCCTCCATTATCAATTGTCGACCTCTCCCTCCAATGTATTAAGATTTTTTCTTATTTTCTTATGAGAAAAGAGTTTCTGTTTTCTGAAAGAGAGATAAACCTTGTTGAGAAGCATAATCACCAGATACATCACCCCTGAAAAGGCGATAATAGTTGCCCCGGTTGGCAGATTTGCCCCATAACTGATCATGAGGCCAAAGGTTGTATAACAGAGAGACAGGAGGGACGCGAGGGCCATCATCTGCCAGAGCCGCTTCGAAAGGATAGACGCGGTTGCTGCCGGCAGGGTCAGGAGGGCAATAACCATCACAATTCCGACAATCTGAACAAGCAAAACGATAGTTATTGAGGTCATGACAAGCATAAGGTAGTAATAAGCCCCCGTATTAATCCCTTTCAGCCTCGTAAATTCCTCATCAAAGGAGATGGAGAATAACTTATTATAGAAAAGGATGATGACAAGAAGGATCACCCCGTCGAGGATCGCGATCAACATGACATCAATGGAGCGGATCATCAGGATATTCCCAAAGAGGTAGCTCATCAAGTTTTCACTGTAGCCGGGGGTCGCGAAGATGAAAAAGATTCCAACGGCCATACCGATTGACCAGATAGCGCTTAAAACAGTGTCCATCCGCTGCTTTCCATGGCGGGTAACAGTACCGATGATGAGAGCGGCGAGGATCCCGGCAGCCATGGCCCCTTGTAGAGGGGTCGGATAGCTCCACCCGAGCCGGACCTGCAGAAACTTCGCCGCTCCAAGGCCGGCGAGGACCGTGTGCGCGATAGCGCCGGCGATGTAACTGATCCGTTTAACCGTTACATAACTGCCGATAATCCCTGTGGCGATTGAAGATAGGGCCCCGGCAAAGAGGGCGTATCGGAGAAAAGCATAAGCACCTACATCCTTGAAAAAATCAAACACGGAAGCCCTCCCCGCTCTCTTTTAACACCGTATGATCTACCAGGGCTACCTCGGAATCATACAGGGATGATATCTTGTCCCCTGTCAGCCGGCCAACAGGGTGAATCGCGAGAGATCGATTTACACAGAGCACATTGTCCGAAAGCGCGGGTACGACCCCCAGATCATGGGAAATCAGGAGGATTGTTCTCCCCCCCTTCAGCCTCTTGAGAAGGGAGTATACTTCCTTCTCCGTAACCCTGTCGATATTGGCTGTCGGTTCGTCAAAAAGCAGGATTTCTCCTTCCGTTGCAAGCCCCCGGGCGATGAGGACCCGCTGCCGCTGCCCCCCCGAGAGATCGGGAAAACTGCCGGAGGCAAGCCCCTCAAGTCCCACCAGGCTTAAGGCTTCCATAGCGGCTTCTTTATCCCTGCGGCGATACGGTCCGGCAAAAACAGAATTGAGGCGCCCCATGAGGACCACATCCAGAACACTTGCGGGAAATTGGGGATCAAAGAATATCTGCTGAGGAACATATCCAATCCTGTTACGGGATTTCTCCGGAGTTGTACCAAAAATGGATACCCTGCCGGTGGTTGGAGTTATCAGTCCAAGAATGATCTTCAGGATTGTTGTTTTCCCCCCCCCGTTTGGTCCGACAACACTGATAAATTGCCCCTTCCGGATCGTGAAGCTCACATCTTCCAGAACAGGGTACCTGTCATAGGCAAATGATACCGACTCGAATTGGATAACCGGAGAAGCACTCTTAGTATCCGCGGCCTTTTCCACTGCTCCCAATGCCATCACTTCAC
>JAGLYY010000248.1 GCA_023131935.1 Spirochaetales bacterium
AGTATGCTGACCGGCACAACAATCCCGCCGATTTCCCGTGCTACAGTCCGCGCGCTGCGTATTGAGAATTCAGGCTGCACGAAGATTATCTCAACTCCCTCCCGTTTCGCCTCTTCGATATAGGCCGCAAGCTGCCGGGGAGTCGGCTCTTTTCCCTCAATCTCCAGGGGTAACTGGCGCAAACCGTAATCCTCAGCGAAATATCCGTAGGAGGGGTGATAAACAAAGATCTTCCCTCCCCGGAAAGGTGCCAGAGTCCTTGAAAGACGCTCATCGAGGGTATTAAGGTCACCGAGAAAAGACCGGTAACCCTCTTTGTAGACTTGCGCGCCAGCCGGATCAACCTCCATGAGAGCATTCCGGATTGTTGCTGCCTGAATCATAACCCTTCGGGGGGAAAGCCAGATGTGAGGGTCCGGCTCACCCATACCCTTTATGTCATCATGGACTGAGGTATCATGGTGATTCCCTTCAACAGGCCGAAGCTTTATCCCTTCCCGGGTATCCACGATAAGGAGATCAGGATATTCCTCCTGTATTTTTGGAAGGAAAGCATTCTCAAAGGGCACTCCAATCCGGAAATAAACATCCGCCCCCGCGAGGGTTGCCATCTGCCGGGGGGTTGGTTCATAGGTCGCGGGACTGCGGCCGGGCAGGACAAGGACCTCCACCGAAACCCTTTCCCCGCCGATCCGCTCGAGAAAGTACTTCTGGGGCAAAATACTTACATAGACCTTCACTTTAATCTCAGCTGATAACTCCATCTCTGTCTTCTCCGGAGAGTCCTCTGAACAGCCGGTAAAGAGAAGCAGCTGAGATAGTAAGAGTATAAAGGGTAGAAAAAAACCGGAAATCCTCACAATTACACCTTGCAGGAGAGATAGTATTCATCACAAGAGTCACAGCGCTCCACCTTGTGGCGTTTCGCGAAGTCATCCCAATGCCTTTTCTGGGCAGGGCTTAAAACCCCGATCCCCTGACAGAGAGGACAGACGTTATCAAGCTGGGATAATACCGCCTGCCGAATAAAATCTGATTTATTGGGGATCTTCTTAAGGAGCTCGGCTAATTCTGAATCCGCTTTGAAGGTTATCACCTCACCTTTCCGACTTGACACGGCATTCCTCCATAAATATTACTTTGTATTACATCATTCATTTAACAAAAGATACTGATTGGAAATGATAGTGTCAAGATTTTAGGGAAGTATTGGAAAATATAAAATACTTAACATTCTTTTGGATTTTTTTGGCTTACAGTATAAGATGAGCTAAATGAAAATTAAAGGAGCTGTTATGGGTGATGGAAACATGTTCAAAAAACATTCTGCTTCACTTGTGCTTTTCTTTTTTGTAACCCTGTTCGTTTTTTCAAATAATCTACCCCCCTGGGTTACCTCCTACGGGATCCATACACCATTTACCGAACAAGCTGTTACCGGATTTGGTATGTATAAAATAAATGAAAGCGAAGCTGAAGCGCTCGATGCAGCCAAAAACCAGGCGATGGATGACCTTGTGCGAAGAATACGGGTTAAAATATCCAGTGAAATTTTCACAAGAGAAACCGATACCGGCGATTCATACAATTCATATATTTCTACAGTTACTAAAAGCACCGCATCATTACAAATCCCTAATGTGGAATTCCTTATTGAAAAGGACCGGAATTCCGTGTATGCACTCGCATATACAGACAAAGCTGATTTGATCAACGAGTTCTCAGGTAAAATCCATTCCGCACTTTTAAGCATAACCGAGAATATTAAAAATGCAGAGCAAGAAGAGAATTCAGGCGCAAATATGTCCGCGGTTCGAAGGTATATCATGTGTCTTCCCTATTTTCCCGATGTGTATGAATCATATTCTCTGATACGAACGGTATCTTCTACAGAGGCGCCAACTGTTTTTTCCAGTCTGGATGTTGAGAGTATAACAACCCTACAAAAAGTAGTGGCTTTGGAACAGATGGTTAAGCGTAAAATCGATGAATTAAAAGGATTGGAAGAAACATCTCTCGATAGGGCACTTGAGAAAATAGTCTTTATATTGAAGGAACAAAACGTAACCTCAGGAAACCTGCAAACGTCCGCTATTACGTTTCAGAATACCGATTTCTCAAGCCCCTTTGGTCAGTATGCCGCTCAAAAACTTAGTCAAATCCTGCAATCAACCCTTCCATACTCTCCTGAGAAAAAGGTTGTTCAAAGTTCATATTGGATACAGGGAGATCGTGTGGAACTGTTAGTGCAGGCACGGTTACCAAACAGCGGCGGTAAAGTAATAGGGAATGCGTCCGCTGTTTTTCCGCTGGAGGCAATTCCCGCGGGCTACGCGATTACGCCGCGGAACCATGTACAGGCTCTACTCGACCTGATGGATTTTGAAGAAGATGCGATATCAGACGGTGGAATACACGTAGATATGTGGACTAATAAGGGAAGATCAGAGGACGTATTAGTATTCCGTGAAGGGGAGGAATTGGAACTCTTTTTTCGCGTAAACCAGCCCTGCACCCTTCAAATAACTTATGTTTTAGCGACCGGAGAGAAAGTCCTCCTGGAGGAACGGTTCTATATCGGTATTGACAGGGTAAACAGAGTTGTACGTTACCCGTACGCTTTCGAAGTCGTACCGCCTTTTGGGGTTGAGCGCCTTATTGTAACCGCATTCAGCGGCACTCCTCCTGAACCGAATGTTCTGCCCCGGATAATCCAAGGCGAAGAATACATGGTGTTTGACAACGTCAGGGCGGCAGTAGCGGAAACACGGGGGCTCAAAAAGAAGGATACTACCGGAGAATTACGAGTTGGTGAAACCCAAATTGGGATCACTACGGTGCCGTAGCAGCGAACATTAGAAGGGTATAATCTATCTGGGTTGTACCATCA
>JAGLYY010000249.1 GCA_023131935.1 Spirochaetales bacterium
TCAGCTCCTTGAGGTTTTCCGGCATGATTTCCTGCCGGCCCCGCAGCCCGAGGAGTTCCTCCGCTATTTGGGAGTGCCCCTCGATTTCCTTTTCGCCATAGGGATAGGAAAGTATCTGCTTCAGGAGAAACTGAGGGATGAAGTGCACATTCATTTGCGGTTCCGCGTTTATGACGGGAAAAATCTGTTCGGCCCCCGGGCCAGCTGCTTTCAGGAAATCCTCCCGGGAGAACAATTTCAATTCCTGGAGGAAGGACGCAATCCGGGAGTGAAAAGCTTCAGCTCCCCCTTCATCTCCGGTTAACTCAAGATACATGTCCTTGAGTACGTATTCATAAGCGGTGTTGATATTGATATAGCTGTATCCGGTAAAGTATTCAGATAATGCTTCAGGATCAATGTAGTCCTTGTAGCCCTCTTCTATTGCCGTCGAGTATCCATTTTGGCCGCGGTAGTCCTTCAGCTCATCGGGATGTACTCCTTCAATGAGGGTTTCCGACAGGGCTGTTACTTCAAAGAATTTTGTTCTCATCCAGTTCGGATTGAACCTGCTCGATATATCCTCCAACCGGTATTCTGAATATGTTCCTTGCATACTCTGTACATGCTCCCATACAGGGTCCAGGGGTGAATCTGATTCAGGTGTAGGGTCTTCTTCAAGAATCGAAATGAGGGTGGAGAGTTCCTCCTCCAGGCTGGTAATCTCCTCATAATAGGCGCTGCTTCTGAGGCTCATATTTCTTAGATAATAAATTGCCGACGCGAGTCCCGCCGAAAAGAGAGTGAGTACAAGAAGGATGATCATCGCTTGGATACTGGCAAAGCCATGTTCATTTCCGGTCATTTTCCTTTAGTACGACCTCCAATCCCGGTTAGCGAAAGTACACTGTATTGTTACCGGTTCGTTCTTCCCGTGAATTATGGTGATGGAGAGCCCTGCTGACTGTGATTCTTTCATGAGCAATGGAGAAAACCCGATTTCACTTATGCCCGGAAAAGATCTTGCCTCCCCGGGACTTTCTATAACCAATGTACCGCCGGTCAATCTTATCGTAAGACAGGCATCCTTTTTCCCATCCCAATATGGTATCCTGACAGTTTCATCGAGTATTTCAAACGCGCGGTTTTTTCCCCAATAGGGATACTCGATCCGGCCCACCTTATCCCGCAGATGTTGTTCCAGTGTAAGGAGGGTCCTGCTCCAGGTGTTAAGATTTTTTACGCGCTCAATCAGGGACAGGGCGTTCATGAAAACTGGAAACAACAGGGCCCCAAGGATAGCGATAAGAGTTATTGCCACCAGAGTTTCAAGGAGAGTGAACCCCTCAGAATCCCGTTTCTGTTTCCGGTTGAATAGATTCAATCGCCTTCGCATTTCTCTGCTCAATCTCACTGAGGATATGATCATATACTTTTCGGGAAGAGGCCGCCGTGTTGATCAGAAAACCGGCTGCTGCCCCGATTCCAATCATCATGATAAACATCATCACAACTGTATCGACGAGGAAGAATCCATCTTTCCCCTTTTCCCTCATCATTCCCCCCAGGAGGCAATGTCCCGGTCATTGCCCTCTCCGCCGGGTAATCCATCAGCTCCGTAGGAAGTGATTCCATAGGGCAGCCCATGCTGGCCGGGGACAGAATATATGTAGGGATTGTCCCAGGGATCGGTATTCACCTTTTCCTTGAGGTATGGACCATCCCACCCTCTCGGCATGGGTTCGAGAATCGGTTTTTCCCAGAGGGCTGCCAGTCCCTGTTCTTCCGAGGGGTAGCGCCGGTTATCCATGAAATAGGTATCCAGGGCCATGGAATAGTTTTCGATCTGGGTTTTCGCGGCGACAATGTTAGCCTTTCCAATGAGGCGAAACGCCATGAACCCAACGGTACTCGTGAGAATGAGCACGATGGTAATGACGATGAGTGTTTCGATGAAGGTCCATCCTTCCTCATCATGTAAAACTTTTTTCAGTGTATTCCAAAGGTGTTTTATCGATTTCTTTTTTATCCTTTTCATTTCCCCTCCCTTCCGGTCCTTGTGAATAGTGTGTAAAACCTCTCTCATTCTTTCATCCTCTCTTCTGTTTCCGACAGGGTCATCAACGCGTTTCTGACCTCCTCATTCTCAAGAAGAGCGAGGAACTCTTCCAATACCAGTTTTGCGATTTCCCTGTTTCCCAGCCCCTTATCATATATCTCTGCCAGAAACAGGATGATATGTGAAGCAGTTCGGTATTTTTCCTTCAGTTCCGATATCACTTCCACAGCTTCTTCGTACCTCTTCTGACGCGCCATGGAAACTCCCTTCAGATATAAAAGCCGGGGATCTTTCTCATTTATTTTCGCTGCTCTTTCAAGATACAATCCCGCTTCCTCCGTTTCCTCCTCAAGAAGAGCGCTTTCAATCTCTTCGAGCAGACTGTCGAAGGATATCATGTTCAGATAAAGCACCTGATTTCTGCTTGAGAAGACAAAAGTGATATCAATTGTCTCATACTCTTCTTTTGTTACAACAAGATGATGCTCTCCCCTCGCGACTTCATCGATAATGAACCGGCCATGGATGTCGGTCCGAACACTGACAGAATCATCCAATACAACTTCCGCGTCATCGATTGGCAGATTATCAAAACCATAAATCATCCCGAGAATGGGGGCTTCCCGAAAATCAGAGGGATTTAAATCTCCGGCTGTTTTACAGGACAGGAGGGAAGTTAGAATAATCAAAATAAAAAGAAAACGGGTTTTCATTTTTTTCTCACCTCAAACTCAATTTCATCATATCGCAAGAGAAAGGTATCTCCATCAGCTCGCAGCAGGCTATACCCGTTACGCGCGGAGCCCTCCTGTAAAAGCAGAATCCTGTTCGTTTTCTCTTCCTTGAAGGAATAGACCGTACTATCGGCGGTTTGTATGACACCTACGAAATTCAATTTCGGGACCGATATTTCCACTAACGGTCCGGGTCCACGTGATACCGGAACAGGCCGTGATACTTTCAGGTCAAACATGGACTCAAAGGCATAGGAAAAAGCGGGAACTCTGCTTAAACT
>JAGLYY010000025.1 GCA_023131935.1 Spirochaetales bacterium
GAAAGGTATTCAATAACCGGCGCGAAAATAAATTCAATTACTCCTCCAAGGAAAGAACCAACAAGGGCAATGATTAATGCTCCCCAGAAATGACCAAGGACATCCCGCTTAAAAATAAAGCAGAATATCAAGGCTATGGCAAAACCAATTATGAAATAGATTAAACCGATGTTAAAATAATAACTGAACAAGTTCTTGCTCCTTCTTTGATAGTCTGATAATTGACAGTCAGATTAAAATGAAATTTCAATTTGCCCTATATATTCAGGTTCCGAATAAAGGGGTTGGAGGAAATCCAGGGTGTATCCAAAAGTACACACATAGAATGTAACAACAACAATATCGCCATTTCCCATATCAGATAAAGAATCCGGTACATCGGGATCAGCGGGCTCAAGATCATCAATATTAAAACCCTTGGCTTCAAAGACCGCGGCACCGGTATATACTTTCCTTCGAACGGAAAATTCCCCTGTTCTATCAGTATCCGGAAAATATAAAATTGGTGAATGAAAATCAGTTAGATTAATAGTAATGAAAAAATCGCTGCCCCGATCAGCTTCCGGAATTTTCACGAGGGGCTTGGTGATTGCATCGGGTATAACCCCTGAGACGGTTTCGAATAAACGATAATAACCGTTATTGGAAATGGTTCCTGACAGGATGTTACTTTCAGTAAGAAAATCTTCAGCTTCAGTTCTCAGTACATTAGGATCATCAACAGGAGAATTAATCTCTCTGGGATCATGGATTTTATAGAAAACCTCAAATCCCAAGAATATGATTGAATCATTTATTTCATTTATTGGGGTATTATAAAATGATCGAAGGACCTTTTCCGAAAAACCTTTCACCTCGGGCTTATAGAGATATGGATAAGAAGCCAGACCACAGCCGAAAGAAAATAATAGCAGAGAAAAAGCCAATACCTTCATGAAGATAAAAAGGAGCTGCAGCCCTACCCTCTTATTACGTGAGTTCAACCTAGTATCTCCTTATCTGTTCTTACGTTTTCTGTTACCAGTACCTGTAATGAGATCATCAGGGGTCAGGTCTCCCCTAACATCAATTAATTCATAGATGAGAACCGGTTTATTCTTTCCTTTGACCCTGATATTGTCAAGTTCCCGGGCAACAACATGATCCTTTACCAGACCGTAGGTATGCTCGCTGATAATGATATTGGTGAAATACTGCTTATTCGTTCCTTCAAGCCGGGCACCGAGGTTTACCGCGTCCCCCATTATTGTGTAATCCATTCGACCGAGGGACCCCATATTTCCAACGGTCATAATACCGGAGTTGACGCCAATGCCGATATTGATCCGTCTCTCTTCAGGCCAGGTTTTATTGAGTTCTTTCAGTCTTATCATCTGTTTTAATGCTGATTTACAGGCACGCAAGGCATGGTCTTGCTGAGGTACCGGAGCGCCCCAGAAACACATAATAGCATCCCCTTCATACTTATCCAGGGTTCCCTGATATTCGAGAATTATATCGGTCATCGCGGTTAGATATTCATTCAGGTGATTTACTAATTCCTGAGGGGTTAAGCTCTCGGAAAGGGTTGTAAAACCCCTGATATCTGAGAAGAAAACGGTTAATTCTTTGTCAACACCTCCGAGTTCAGGAGGGTTCAACAGGATCTGATCAACAACCTTGGGGCTTACATATTTACCAAATATATTGCGAATACGCCGCTTGTCCTTCTCTTCGGTCATTGCCCGGTAGACAACTATAGTAAGGAAGGAGAAGAAGGCCGCAATCGCCGGGTTGGTAAAGGAGATGATGAGGGCTTTCTGGTCGAAAATTATTGTAATAGAAATGAAGAGTGCGAGTATGAGAAAAAGAGTAACAACGAGTGACCATACGGTAGAAAGACGGCTTGTCATGAAAGCCACAATCATTACCAGACCTGCAAGCACGATGATATCTGCCCATTGAGGTACATTTCTAATGAAATTATCCATAAGGATGGTGTTCAGAGCGTTTGCATGTATTTCTACTCCATACATCAGCCCCAGCGGGGTAGTTTTTTCATCAGCCGCTATTCCCCTTGCAAAAGCACCAACCATGATAATCTTGTTCCCAACAGCCTTTGTAGGGGGCCATCTTGCCGGATCTTTCCCCGGCGGGTTTGCGGCATAACCGGAATAAGATCTAATCGGGTAGGTTTTCCAGCCATCGGGCTCAGCAACGGAAGGTGGACCCATAAAGTTAATAAGCATAAGTCCGTTTTCATCTATGGGAATGGTAATCTCGTTGACAATCCTTTTCTCACTTTCAGCAATCAGCTGCCCCTCTTCATCGTATTCCGCCTCTTTTTCGATGACTTCATAAGGGACCCAGGAATTCTGCTCCGTATCGAAATACTCAGGATGCGGGATATAAATATGCTCTCCAAGCACAACTTCGATATCATCGAGGGTCTTATGAAAATACTCGAGAGCAAGAGAAAGGGTGATGGCGGGAACAAAATGGTCCCGGTACTTTCGGATAACATAGTAGGAATCATCAGGCACCCCATCATCATCATTATCTATGTGCCGCAAAGGGGCATTATGTTCCAGTTCTATGGCGAGATCATCTATATCCTTCTGTGTCAGGGGATAGGGTAAATTATAGGATTTCCCCTTTTTATCTTCCCATACAAGGCGTTCGAAATTATCCCTGGCCAGAGGCATATCCGGAATGAGGGAGTCAAATCTATATTGAGCGATAAGTTCCGATGATTTGGCAATAAGGGGTTGTCTTCGGTAGGTTTGATCAAAATCTTCGTGGTAGTTGGCATGTCCGTACCCGGCTACAGCCCCAGCATAGGGTTTCAGTGGTGACTGGACACCCAGGAAGGCGTGAAGGTCTTCCCAATTACCTTTGATATTCCTAATTTTCCCATCATTTTCATACAGTATATGTTGACGGCTAAAAAACTCTTCATCCAGACCGGCGGGAGCTGGATTTTCATCCAATACGGTTTCAAGAAATACACGGCCGTTGTTTTTCATTGCTTCGATCATGAGAGCATCGTCCCAGCTCTTTTTATCCGGTTCAATGAAAAAGAGATCAAGAAAAATCGAAAGTTCCCGTTCATTTTGATTTTTTATTCTGGTAAAAGAGTTCAGCAAATCAGCATGGCGGTAGCGCGGAAAAGGGAATTTGCCAAATTTGCTCAGGGTGTTGAAATCTATTCCAACGATGAGAATGTCCTCCGATATCTTCGGATTCCTCCGTTCGATACTGACCCCTTCCTGTAATTTCTGCTTTGAGGATATATCTTTATACTTGAAATAGAGATCGAGCATATTCAGCTCAAGGTTTTGGATAATATTTGTTGACTCTGAGATGAAGAAGAAAAGAAAGATGACCAGTACTCCGATGATTAGACCGAAGTATCTGGTCTCCAGGATTTTTTTACGCTTTTTTGATGCCATACGCCACTCCGCAAAGCTTTTTTGCAGGTTATTGAAAAACCGGCATATAGCCGGTTTAATCTTCCTTTGCTTGCAGGTAAATTATACGGTCTCTTGCAAGTTTTGTCCAATCACTGGAAGGAAACTTATCAATAAGACTATTATAATGGGCAATAGCGGCTTCCTGATTACCTAAAGCCTCGTTTACCCTTCCCGCGCTGAAAAAGGCTTTTGCTTCGTCGGGAGAACGGTTTGAATATTCCTCCGCGACCTTAAGATAAGTTTTTACAGCACTTGTAAAATCTTCCATTTCCTCAAGGGCCGCGGCACTATTCATAAGGGAGACCGGAGCCAGATAACTATCCGGAAATTTTTCTGCAAGCAAGACCCAATTCTCTACAGCAGCTTCCCAATCTGATAACTCATACGCAAGTTCCGCTCGGATGAAATAGGCCCTTTGGTTGGCGTAGGAACCCTGCCATTTGCTATGGATTTCTTCAGTATTCGCTATTATGGATGATTCTAATGCTTTTTTCGCGTCAGAATCACTTTCAAGTTTCCATCTTTCAAAGTCCCTCTGAATGGCTTCGATCGCAATAGTAGATGTTTCGAGCCGGTTCCTGCGAATTTCACCGATAATACCCAAAGCAATTAAGCCGACTAAGAGGGCACCAAGAACAGAGATTAACGGTACCTTGAAACGGTGCACAAAGGACGCAAGTGATTTTAAAAATAATTCTTTTGGTGTCGGTTCATGAGTCAATGATTTCTCCTTATCTTCTAATATCCAATTCTTTTATTAATCTTGACAGGTATGTACGTTGTATCCCAAGGGCTTGCGCGGCATCAGTCTGTTTCCACTTATGCTGTTCCAGAACACTTCGGATAAAATGGCGTTTAAAAAGGGTTGTAGCCTCCTTGAGGGGTTTTTCAGAATATTGGTCCTCATCGGACACGGGGACCGAAGTCAAGATGAGGTCATCTTTTTGAATATATTTATCATTACACATAACGACAGAACGTTCGATAACATTTTCCAGTTCACGGACATTGCCCGGCCACTGATAGCTGAGCATAGCCTCCATGGCGGAAGAGGAAATACCGTGAATTTGTTTCTTCGTTTCGCTATTTATTTTGCGCAGAAAAAAATCAGCAAGGGCAGGAATATCTTCCGGACGGTCCCTGAGAGACGGAACGTAAAATGGCAGTACGTTAAGGCGGTAATACAGGTCTTTTCTGAATTCACCGGCTTCAATAGCATCTTCCAGGTTTTTATTTGTCGCAGCAAGAATCCGAACATCTACCCTTGTGGGCTCGCTGGAACCTACTTTCTCAAATACTTTATGCTGGATGACCCGCAGTAGTTTCGCCTGAAGGTTTACGGGAATGTCACCAATCTCATCAAGGAAAAGAGTCCCGCCATCTGCAAGCTCAAAACGTCCAAGACGGTCACTTCTTGCGTCGGTAAAAGCACCTTTAACATGGCCAAATAATTCACTCTCGAGGAGGTGTTCAGGTAATGCTGCACAATTGACCCGGATAAGGGGTTTATCCCTTCTATTGCTATGAAGATGGATCTGCTCAGCAAAAAGCTCTTTTCCTACGCCGCTTTCCCCTTGAATAAGAACACTTGAATTAGTTCGGGCAATCTTCCTGGCAATTTCCATCTTGCTTTTAATGGAAGCACTTTCAGCGATAAAAGTATGGAAACCTTTTCCCACCTTGATCTGGTCCTGCAGGAGGTATATCTGTTCTTGTACCCGTTGATAAGATCTGGCGTTTTGCAGGGCGATGGCAGCCTGGGTCGCGAAGATCTCAAGCCACTGCCTGTCTTCCTCGGTGAAGAGCTTCTTATCAGTTTTATTAATGAGCTCGATAACTCCAACGCAGGTGTCTTTTACGCGCATAGGCACTGCTAGAATAGAGTTTGTTTTAAACCCAATTGATTTACCGATGTCAGAGAAAAAACGTTTATCATCATCTACATCATTAACTATGAGAGATGTATTGTGTTCAGCAACCCACCCGGCTATTCCCTCCCCCATATTCAGAGAAAAATGCTTCATCTCCGGTCCTTTCGAACCGAGCGCAATCTCAAAATAGAGTTTGTTATTTTCCGGATTTACTAAAAGCAACGAAGAGGCCTCGCCTCCCGTCAGTCGCGTCGCGGATTCAATGATCCGCGTCAGGAGAGACGTGGCATCCGTATAGTTTGAGTTAATGAGCGTGTTAATCTCAATAAGCTGCTCAAACCGCTTTGCATCAATATTCGAGGTAAGCATCACTCCCCCGCTGAGTCTTTTTCCTTATCTTTCAGAAAATCAGCGAGGGTTGAGGTGCCTTCGTCTTTATCATTGTGGATATACTTAGACAGCTCTTCCTTCTGGATGTTTTTCTGATACTCCTTGATAGAGAGTGACAACTTCTGGCTTTTAGGGTTGATTTCGACAATAACCGCTTTTACCCTATCTCCAGCTTTAAACTTTTCAAGAAGATTCTCGTCTTGATCCTGCTTCTGAAAGCTAAGGTGATGTTTATTGACAAGACCTTCAATACCACCCTGAACTTTAACAAAAATACCAAAATCGGTAATACTGGTGATCTCGCCATCAATGATAGAGCCTTTCGGACAGGTCGCGTTAAGGGTTTCCCAGGGATCGTCACACAATTGTTTGATACCGAGACGAATTCTGTGGGTTTCTTTATCAAGACCAATTACAACACAGGAAATGGTCTCAGCTACTTTAATCATAGCGGAGGGGTGTTTCAGTCTTCTGGTCCAGGAAAGATCATCTATATGGAGAAAACCGTCTATACCCTCTTCAACTTCAATAAAAGCGCCTGTATTGGTAATTTTTTTCACTTCCCGGGAAATTTGTGTACCAACAGGATATCGCTGGTCGATATCATCCCAGGGATTTGCGAGAACCTGTTTGATTCCAAGGGAAACTCTTCCCTGCTCAATATCGTAAGCGAGAATCTTTGTTTCAATATTATCGCCTATAGAAAGAACTTCCTTGGGATGTTTGATCCGCTTGGTCCAGGAAAGCTCGGAGATATGAGCAAGTCCTTCGATTCCATCCTCAAGCTGGATGAAGGCACCAAAATCGGTAAGTTTAGTAACTTTACCTTTTACCACATCACCAACATTGTAGTTTTCTTCAAAAACGGTCCAGGGATCCGGAGAGAAATGCTTAAGGGAAAGATTAATCTTTTTTTCTTTCGGATCAAGTTTGATGACCTTAAGTTTGATTTTCTGACCCTTCTTAACAAAATCCTTGGGCCGGGTTACATGGCCCCAACTCATATCGTTGATATGAAGAAGACCATCAAAACCATCCAGATCGACAAATGCTCCAAAGGAGGTGAAACTTTTCACAGTTCCTTCAACTTCATCATCAACCTTAGTGTTCTTGAAGAAGGCGTCCCTGTTCTTTTCGCTGATCTTTTCGAGGTAATTGCGCCTGGAAAGGACGATTTTAATTTTATTTTCGCTATAAAGCCGTTCAATAAGAAATTGCGCTTCCATGCCGACATATTCCTCAGGTTTTTCGACCCGCTGTATATCGGTTTTTGAGAGGGGACAGAATCCACGGACATTGAATCCGATGTTAACTTCGAAACCACCTTTAATTGCCTTTTCAAAAGTACCCGGGACTGGTTCATCGTGGGAATGAGCGTGACGAAGTTCCTTCCAGAAGAGCTTAATATCAGCTTTCTTCTTGGAAACGATTACCTCGCCCGATTTTCCCTCTTTCTTAACCAGAATCACATGGACTGTTTCCCCGATTTCTTGTTTTGTAGTGAATTCGTCGAGGGGGATTTTTCCCTCTGATTTGTAACCTACATCAACAAAAACAAATTCTGAATTGATTTCGATTATGGTGCCCTCGATGAGCTGACCTTCTTCCAGGTCTTGTAGAGATTTTAGGTATTCTTCCTGTAGAGTGCTTTGATTCATCTCGTCGGTCATGGGCTTCGGCTCACTCATGCTTGTATATAACTCCTACGTCCAAACTAGTCTATTGTACGGATTTTCTGTACTACTTTCTCACAAACTTCATCTATCGTCAAGACCGATGTATCCAAATACATCGCCTCCTCAGCGATTTTAAGGCTTCCAACCTTTTTGTTTCTATCGATTTCATCCCTTTGGCGGATAGAGTCAAGAATCTTTTCGAAGGTGAGGTCACTTACCCCCTGTTTTAACCTCCGTTTTGCCCTGGTCTCGATAGAAGCATCAAGAAAAATCTTTAAATCCGCATCAGGAAATACAACGGTAGTGATATCACGGCCCTCAACAACAGCATCAATTGATAGAGCAATATGCCGTAAATTCTCGTTAACGACCTCGCGTACTTCCGGAATAGCGGAATGAGTAGCTACCCAACGATCTACAGCATCGGTGTGGAGGTAGTCTTCCACATCCTGGCCGTTCAGATAGATCCTGTCATCCTTTAAGTCAAAGGTACAGCTTTCAGCAACGGTAATGACACCTGTAGAATCTTCCGGGTCAACTTCATGTTGAAAAACAAGCCAGGTAATACCCCGGTAAAAATTTCCGGAATTCAAATAGAGCATACCGGTAGTCTTCGCTATGGCCCGGGCAATAGTGCTTTTTCCAACTCCCGCCGGTCCATCGATGGCAAGTATCATTAATCCCCACCCCCTGCTAATGAGGTAATCTCTTTATCGGTAAGGGGCCGGAATTGCCCGGGAGCAAGACCTTTCATTGTAATTTTCCCGATCCTGATCCGGTGGACCCTTTTTACCTTATACCGTCTGCTGTTAAAAAGGTTCCTTAATTCCCGGTTTTTCCCCTCTTTCAGAACGATTCTTATCTTTATCGGGGTGACAACGCGGTAGGAAAGGATACGATACCTTATCCCCTCGACGGTAACACCCCTTTTAAAATCGATAAGATCTTCCTCTTTTACCGGTTGTTTAATCTCAACAACATATTCCTTTTCGATTTCCCGGGAGGGATGGGTTATCTTTTTGGCAAAATTACCATCATTTGTGAAGAAAATAAGTCCAGAAGACAGAAAATCAAGGCGGCCTACGTGGAATAGCCGCTGGGTATAGACGGGTCGAAGAAGATCGATAGCAAGTGGTCTGCCTTCAGGATCAGCGTTTGAGCAGAGGTACCGTGTAGGTTTGTTCAGGGCAAGGTAAATCATTTTCCTGGCAGGGTGGATCTCCCTTCCGTCGAAGGCTACAATTTCATCGGTTATCTTGGTACCCTGCTCTTTTACAACTCTGCCATCTACTCTCACTCTTCCCTGGGCGATATATTCTTCGCATTTACGGCGTGAGCCGACCCCACTCCGGGCCATGTAAAGCTGTAACCGAATAGGTTCTAACTTATCTTCCATTTAATTCAAACCTGTCCTCTGTAAGCTCATCAAGTTTCGGGAGATCCGCGATACTCTTGATGCGGAAGGCTTTAAGAAAATCCCTGGTTGTACCGAATTGGATGGGACGACCAGGGGCATCTTTCTTGCCAACCTCCCGAATGAGATTTCTACTAAACAGCAATTTAATCATACCGTCAGCGGACACTCCCCGGATGTTTTCTATCTCCCCACGGGTAATTGGCTGGGAATAGGCAATTATGGAAAGAGTCTCCAGGGCTGCCCGGGAAAGACGGTTTTCATTTTTCTTCCCATAGTGTTCTTTCAGGAACTCCCAGAGCTCAACCTTTGGGGTAAAGAGGTGTCCACCCCCGAGTTCAACCACCTCGATTCCATGCTCTTTAGTGTCATAGACCTTTTGAAGTTCTTCAAGGGCCAGTAAAATCACATCTTTCGATAGATTTGTCACCTTCATAAGAGTTCTCAAATCCACAGGATCAGATTCAAGGAGAAGAACAGCCTCAATCAGAGCTGCTTCCCGTTCCAATTTCATATAATCTCTTCCTCCTTTTCAGGTTCCGGCATTCTGCCCCGTATTCTGATATCACCGAAAAGCCTGTTCTGGAAGACAATAATCTTACGTGTCTTTACCGCTTCAAGGATTGCGAGGAAGGCACAAACTAATTCCATAACAGAATCGTCTTTTGTTATCAAATCGGAAAAAAAGAAATCTTCCCTTTTTTCAATAAATTCGAAGATTAGACTTAATTTTTCATTTATCGAGACCTCTTCATAAAGATCAATAATCCGTTCTGATGAAATTGATGTCATGATGGTGGAAAAAGTTTTCAGAAGATCCCACACGTCAAGTTCTTCCCACATCCTCTCATCTTCCGGAAAAGGAAGGATACGCTGTTTTTTCTTCCTCTCTACAACCCATTCAGCCTGCTGTTCTTTTTCCTCTATAAGTTCTGAAAATTTCTTATATTTCTGATACTCAATAAGCCGGTCTACCAGCTCCTGCCGGGGGTCATCAAACTCTTCATCAAGATCTACCTCTACCGGTAGAAGCATCCTGGATTTGATATAGAGGAGGGTTGCGGCGAGTAGATAGAATTCGGTTATGTTATCAAGGCCAACTTTTGCGGCATATTCCAGGTACGAAAGATACTGCTCGGTGATCTGGGAGATCGGAATATCGTATATATTGACCTCATTTTTCCTGATTAGGAACAGCAAAAGATCTAGGGGACCTTCAAACTCTCCAAGCTTGAAATGCTGTTTTTCCTCGGATTGGGGCTCCTCCATCTGCGGTGCGATCCTTATTTCACTTCATTTCCTTCAGATTTTGTACTATAACCCTTTCTCGTAATGGGGTAAATACCCTGAGGCGGAAGGATTGATAGATAATCCCGGTATGCAATTCCAGTGAGGGGGCTCCGAAGTTCAGGATCCAGTTCAAGGAGGGGTTCAAGGGCGAAACAGCGTTCAATAAGGCGTGGGTGGGGGATCACCAGGTCTTCAGTATTTACGACTTCGTCTCCGTAAAGGAGAATATCGATATCGAGAGTTCGTGGTCCCATTCGGATCTCCCGACCTCGATCTCTTCCGAAATCTGCCTCAATTTTATGGAGCTCCGACAACAAATGAGTTGGGGAAAATCCGGTATAACCGGATATGACGGCGTTGAGATAGTCCGGCTGATCGGATAGATGCATGGGGGTCGTTTCGTAAATGCGTGATGATGAAAGGGACTCAAGGAGCTGATTGAGCCTTTCTATCCCCTCCCGGATGAAAAAAGCTCTATCTCCTACATTTGAACCTAAGCTTAGAAATACTTTCGTCAAGTGTTAAAATAACTCCGTTCCCACTTTCTGCTCCCGGGTCTCTTGGGTGAGTTCTGAGGGCCCCTTTACAGCGGTTTTTTCCCGGGGGTCTTCCGTGATTCTCAATTCCGGCTTTAGGAAGAGTTTTTCCCTGATTTTTCTATCCAGATCTTCCGCAATTTCGGGATTGTTTTCTATAAAGAGCTTAGCGTTTTCTCTCCCCTGACCAATACGCTCTTCTCCGTAGGAATACCAGCTGCCGCTTTTAGATATGAGTTCACTTTGTACAGCGGCATCAAGCAGACTGCCGCTCCAGGAAATTCCTTTTCCGAAAATGATTTCCATTTCCGCTTTCCTGAAGGGGGGCGCGACTTTATTTTTTACTACCTTGACTCTTACCCGGTTTCCGATGGCATCGTCAGAGCCTTTGGTAATTGTTTCAATCCGGCGGATCTCGAGACGAACTGAAGAGTAGAATTTAAGGGCTTTTCCACCGGTTGTGGTTTCAGGATTGCCGAACATCACCCCGATTTTCATGCGGATCTGGTTGATGAATACAAGAGATGTACCGGATTTTGAGATGGTCCCTGTAAGCTTCCTGAGAGCCTGACTCATAAGCCGGGCCTGAAGACCCATATGGGAGTCTCCCATATCTCCATCAATCTCTGCCTGAGGTGTAAGGGCGGCAACGGAATCAATAACGATGATGTCAACAGCGCCGGAACGTATAAGGGATTCAGCAATCTCAAGGGCCTGTTCTCCGGTGTCGGGCTGAGAAACCCAGAGTTCATCAATATTGACCCCAAGGTTCCTGGCATACGCCGGGTCAAGGGCATGTTCCGCGTCGATAAAAGCGGCAATGCCATTTTGTTTCTGGGCTTCAGCGATGGCATGGAGTGCAAGGGTGGTCTTCCCCGACGCTTCCGGTCCGTAAATTTCAATGATCCTGCCCTTCGGATACCCCCCTACCCCCAGAGCGGCATCTAAAAGGATAGAACCGGTCGGAATTACTTCGATGTTCAGATCCTGCGCTCGAGCGCCAAGTTTCATTAGTGAGCCTTTCCCAAACTGCTTTTCAATCTGAAGCTGGGCCGCTTCTATTGCTTTTTGTTTTTCAGCAAAATCGCCTGGTTTATTCTGATTCTGGAGGATTGCCTTTTTAGCCATGGGTACTCCTTATTTTCTGTAACCTTATGCTTTCGTTTCTGTGGTTACCTCATATATATAGTTACCTGGAAACTGAGAACCCTGCTTCAAATTTCCATAATAGAGGTAGTTCATAATAGCTTTACAGGCAGGAAACGGTCAAGAGTTAGATTGAACCGTGAAATGCACGAAAGATGCGAAAAAGAGAAGATCGGAAAGGAACACACAGGTAGCCGAGCGCTTATAAGAGATATTTTCACTTTGTGAAAAATCGTTGGGGTACAACATCATCAGGGCCGAGCGTTGGGTGGGGCTTTTAGGGTCAACATACCGAATTTCAGGGGGTCAGTATTGCGGTTGGTGACAGTTTGTGTTCAATACTATGGAAACCTTTTAATCCATACCACGATAGCAATTCTCATCACCTAATAGTTTTAGATATGTAAATATTATTGGCTTTATGATTTTCCGAGGATCGTCGAGGAAAGACTTCTTTTCAAAGTAGACACTATAAGAATGTTCGTTCTTTTCATTTCCAGTTTCACCCTTAAAATCTGGCATCTAGGTAAATTGTATGCTTGACAATAGTTCATAGCTTGCACCAAATGTACGTCTTCTAACTTAATCAGAGCTTTCAATTCTACCATAATCTTATCTTCTACAAAAAAATCTACTC